>CAYOIB010000074.1:0-13656 GCA_964403935.1 uncultured Puniceicoccaceae bacterium
GCCCGAGTTGCTGACACTCACCCCGCTTGTAATCCGGAGTTGCTGGCCCGACTGATCGGCTGAGATCAGACCTTCGTTGACAATCGCCCGAACACCACTGCCTGAGCGGCTCACATCAAGAAGCCCTCCGCGCAGAGTGGCCTCTGGCCCAAGCATCAGTTCCGTGTCAGCATTGCGAAGATAAATGTTTCGTACCCAACTGCCCGATGTCGGATCGCCAAACAACGTACCGTTGGTGAGTTGCAAACTCTCATCAAAGTAAAGCGAAGTACCCCGATTATAGAGGACAAAGGAAAAGCCGTTCAGATTAAATCCATCGACAACCCGCAAGACTCCGGAGTCCTCCCCCATGCGTATATCCGAACCCAGAGTGATCCCGGAGAAGGTATTCTGAGAGCTGTTCATCCGGAAGACCCCTTCACTTCCGGCAGACAGAACGGCATCCGCCAAGACAGCGCCATTGGTCATCCGAAAACTGCCGCTACCAATCTGCAGCGACCCGGGCTGGAAGGTGCCTCCGCTCTGCTGGAGTTGGGCGCCCGCCGCAATCGATACGCTGTCGACCCAGACACTTGAATTCAGCTCCACCGTGTAAGGGACGCCCAAACCACCCAATTCGACCTCAAAAGATCGCAGAATGTTGTTTGTCGGAATAAAGGGATCCGAGCTCCAGAACGTACTATTCTGCCAATTTCCATCACCGCCGGTCCAGACGGCGGACACCCTCTCGGGCTCGTAGCCACTGCCCCCTTCAGTCGATTGAAGAATCACATTATCCAATCCCAGTGAACTCCTCCCACTCCAATGCTCTCCCCGGATAAACAACGCCGTCAGGTCGCCCAGGACCGCGGCCATCTCTGACTCGCTGGGCATGGCGTCGAGGGTCTCACCATTATAGCCGTCCCACGAATCCTCTGCATCCATTACCCGCCAGGCCGGGCCCGGTGTCAGCGGCACAACGAAACTCCTCCAGCCATTCGGGGCCGATGAGCCGGGATGGCGATAAATCAGCCGCAGACCCGCCCCTTCCAGGACAACATCGTCGCGTGCAAACGAGGCGCTGGTGGTGCTCGATGATACATCATACCCCAACAACAGCCCCGCCGAGGCCGATTGATTGCCCAAATATTTTGCCGGAGCGGAGAAATAGATGACGCCACCGAGTGCATTGTCTTCCACCGCAAAATAGCCCCCCGGGTTTCCTCCCGACGCCTCCCTTCGAGGATTCCCGATATCGCCCGAAACCCCTTCAGCCGTGATTGCGCTCCATCCTTCGAGCCCGGCACTCGCTTCCTCGAATTCACTGACAATAAATGAACCTGCTGCCGTCGGTTGAACACCCCTTGCTTCCGCAGAGCCCCTTCCTCCAGCCCATGAAAGGCTGCTCACCAAAAAAACAAGAAAAGGAACCCGGAACAAAAAAGACTGTTTTTTCATGACTAAATAGTTGCACACAAGCGACTCCCGAAGGTGTCATTTTCAGAACCTGCTGAGGACGCGCACCACGATGAATAGACGAAAGCCACGTACATTCAGCCCACCTTGATAAGTGACAATAGCCGATCAAAGATCATCAAGAAGGACATGCAGAGGATAGCAAACACACCGTGCGTCAAGGAACCTACTGATGACAAAAGGCGCCAACAGGGCAACCCCAATCCGGAGTTTCCGAAAAGCGATTAGTGTTTTTACGAGTCTGTCATACAGTTATTCACAATCATTATTGTATTTTTCAGCATACCTCAGGATGGCCAGCGGCGTCGTGGTGTGTAAGCATAATTGATAGGATTCATTAATTCTCGGAATTGCCGGGCGGTATCTTCCGTTTTGCCTTTACACGATTGAGACTCTGTCTCAAACAAGAGTCATGAATGTGCCTTTTGCATCCTCCATCGGGATGACAACCCTTGATCGCTCTGGTGCCGGTTCCCGTGCAGTCATTGAGCGGGTGGACCTGCCTGTGGGGGCACGGGGTCGGCTCTATAACCTTGGATTTTATGAGGGTCAGCATGTGCGGGTGGTGCAAGCGGGGAAGCCGATGATCGTCGATGTTCTCGGTGCCCGCATCGGGATCCATCACAATCTGGCGGCCAAACTTCATATCCGGCCCCTGTAATTGAGTTCGGACACCAGCGATGACCCTCCAGCCCGAGATCGTTTCGCCTCCCTCTTTTAAGGGTCATACGGACCTCGCGCAATCTCTGAGCATCGTCCTTACGGGGAATCCCAACTCTGGAAAGACGACCCTTTTCAATCGATTGACGGGGCTCCGGGCGAAGACCTCCAACTTCCCCGGCACGACGGTGGAAGCCCGCACAGCATCCACCACCCGACAGGGTCAACCGCTCAAATGGGTGGATCTCCCCGGGCTGTATGGACTGACCGGGGACACCGACGAAGAACGCGTGGCCACGGGCTACCTTCGAAACCTAAAAGACTCCCCAAACGCCACTCTGGTTGTGCTTGTGGTCGATGCCACCCGGCTGGCCCGGAGTCTTTTCCTTGCCGCCCAGATTCGTGAAATCGCTTCCGATGTCGTAATCTTGCTCAACATGTCGGACGTGGCGGCTCGGGAAGGCCTGAAAATCGATACCCATGCCCTCGGCCTGGACCTCGACGCCCGGGTTTTTGCCGTGTCCGCTCGCACCGGCCTTGGGTTGTCCGCTTTTGAAACATGGCTCGACGACTGGGTGAGGCGCCAGGGATCGAGTTGCGCCCCCGTCTTGACCTGCACCCAGATCTGCCCCCGGAGTCAGGGTTGTCCCTACCGGGCCCGCTTCGACTGGGCTCAGAGTTTGAGCAATAAGGTGTCCAAGAAGCCAGGGACGCCCTCGCCCCGGCATCTCTGGACGGAGCGAGTCGATGCGATCATCACGCACCCGGCCATCGGACTGATCCTCTTTGTCGGGGCCATGGCCCTTCTCTTTCAAGCCCTCTTCTGGCTCGCCCAGATTCCCATGGAGTGGATCGACGGCATTTTTTCCAGCCTTCAAGGTGCCGTTTCCTCCTGGCTTCCCGATGGATTCGCCAAGGACTTCCTTGTGGACGGGCTCATCACCGGTATCGGTGGCGTCCTTATCTTTTTGCCGCAGATCGTCATCCTTTTCTTCCTGATCTCCCTCATGGAAGATACCGGCTACCTGGCCAGGGCTGCCTTTGTGGCCGATCGCTGGATGGGGCGAGTCGGGCTGCCCGGAAAAGCGTTTATTCCGATCCTCTCGGCCCACGCCTGTGCCATCCCCGCGATCATGAGCACACGCTCGATAGAAAACGCCCGCGATCGCTTGATCACGATTCTGATTTTACCTCTCTTCACCTGCTCGGCGCGGATTCCGATCTTTGTCATGATCACCGCGCTGTTGTTTCCGCAGAGCCCTGGCTACGCCGGTCTCCTTTTTGCCGGTGCCTATTTTCTCGGTATGCTCGCGGCCTTTACCTCCGCCTTTGTTCTTCGTGGCTGCCTCCTGAAAGGGGATCCCAGTCCGCTGTTGATTGAGCTCCCTGACTACCGCCTGCCCAGCTTGCGCACCGCTGTGCTCACTTCGCTCGACCGCGGCTGGCTTTTCACAAAGCGTGCGGGCACCGTCATTATGGCCATCACACTGGTGCTCTGGTTTGCCACCCGGTTTCCAATCTTGCCCGAAGACCACCCGAGAATCGAGGCGGTCGGGCAGGCCCGCGCCCAGCTCGAGTATTCCATCGTCGGGCGGCTCGGTGAAACAATCGAACCCATCTTCGCTCCGCTGGGTTTTGATGGCCCGATCAGCATAGCGGTCCTGACGTCGTTCGCCGCCCGCGAGGTCATTGTTTCTTCCCTCGCCATTCTGTATGGCGTTTCCGAAGCCGATGCCCCGGAACATTTAGCCGCCCGGCTCAGTGCCCATATCCCTCCCGCCACCGCCTTGAGCCTGCTGATTTTCTCCGTCCTGGCCATGCAATGCCTCTCGACACTGGTTGTCACACGGCGTCAGACCGGAACCTCCAAATGGGCTCTGCTCCAGTGGGTCTGGATGTCGGCACTCGCCTATACCGCCGCTTTACTCACCTACCAGATTGCCTCACGTTTGCTTTAATACCCGACAGATCCAGCTGGTCTCTTAATCAAGCGGTCTTCCCCTCAGAACGGTGGCGAACCTCGTCGATAGCCGCCTGCAATCGTGCGGGTGAGACCTTGAGAGCGGTCCCAAGATCCTGCGCAAAGACCGAAACGCGCAACTCTTCGAGGAGCCAAAAGAGATCATGCGCCGCAACAATAGCCGGCGGAAGGACCCCGATCTGTTTTTCGAAAGGTACCAGTTCCCGAGCCCGTTCGGCATCCTTCCGTGGATCGAGGCGTGCACGCTGCACACGCCGGTCGTGCGCCTTCAGATACCTCGGATAATGCACAAGCCACCGGTGAGGCACACCGGCCAGAAAGCCCACCGGGAACAGGCGCTGCACCATGGCATCGGCCAGCGGATCCTTTGCATTTGCCAATTCCAGCCGTCGTTTGAGAAGAAGCTCCAGCAGATCCACAAAGCGCGGAATCCATCCCTGCGAACGCTCCTTGGCCTGCTCCACTCCCTGCACCAGCCTTTTCGGAGACAGGGGCAAAGGCGACACGCCCTCGAAGAAGTGATTCACCATGTGTCGTCGGGCATCAGCCGCCAACCCCGCTTTTGAACTCACCCCAACCGCCACCAATGCCACGAGCTTCAGCGTCTTGGTGAGGTCCCGCTCCAACCACGCGAGGTCTCTGCCAAAGGCCCGCTCCAGAAGAACACGAAAAGCCGGCCTGCTTTCCTGAAGCGCCTGCTCCAAATTGGGTGACAAGCATACGGCCAAGCCCTCCTTCTCCAAGCGAAGGCCCGGATAAGCATAAATCGGCATGTCCGCTATATCACCCGCAAGAATGCGTTCGGGCAATTCCGGCAAATTGTTCTCATCGATACCCGTTCGCTCATACTCGGCACAGGCTTTCTTCCAGACGCTCAACGTCTCCGTACCCTCACCCTTAGACACCTGTTCCCGAATGACCTGCTCATATTGATCATGCACCGCCTGCCAATCACGCCCGGCCACGACCGGCCGCCCCCGCGCATCCACCACTTCCACTCGCGGACGCAGGTGCTCGGGTACGTTCTGTAAGTCCCAGGCTGACTCCGGAACACTCACCCCATAACGTTCCTGTATCAGCCGACCCAATACCCGATGCAGCGGCTCGACACTCGGCCGCACCAGGCGGGTCAACGCCTCGACCCGATCCCCGATAGGAAAAAGACCGCGCCGGATCTCCTTGGGAAGTGCCCGCAAGAGCGCATCAATACGCTGCCGAACATATCCTGGAACCGCCCACTCCAGCACCGACGGATCGATCGAGCCCACCTGCGCAATGGGGACCCGAAGCGTCGCGCCGTCGTGCTCCGCTCCCGGCTCGTATTGATAATCCAATGACACACACGTCCCGCCAAGGTCGATTGCGTCGGGGAAGAGTTCCGCCGCTGTCGCATCACGCCCACCCTCGATCAAGTCGGCTTCCGTAAGCCTCAGAGCTTCGTCTCCATCCTTATTGATAAAGGCATGGAGATCAGCCGCAGATGCCACCGCATGAAGCCGACTCATGTAAAACCCGAAGAGCCGCTGCTCAAGGGCAAAGGTACCCGCCTGCCGAAGGCGCGTCTGCATATCTCGCACCCGCCGCTTCACCCGCTCATTGTGATCACGAAAGGGAAAGCGTGACTCCATTCGCCCTTCAATCAAGGCCTCGCGCACGAAGATCTCGGTCGCATCCTTCGGGTGGATCCTGCCATACCCGACCGTCCGAATATCAACTTCCAGCCCATACAGGCGCCGCCGTTCCTTTACGAGAACGCGTTCTCCTTTCTCATCATAAAACGGTTCGGAGAAAGAGCTCTGCAGCAAGTGCGCTCCCAAATCCAGCACCCATCGCAACTCTATTCGCGCCGCCGTCCGCAAATACAAGCGCCCCGTTTCCACCCATTCCGCGCAAAAGACCCACGCGGGCATGCGCCGGGGCTTTTCTCCCTTTTTATCCCGACCTTTCTCTTTAGCGGCCTTGCGTGCCCGCTTATCAAAGAGACCCGAGCCCGGAAAGAGCATCGCGCTGCGGTTGCGGCAGCCTTTGTAGTGATTTCCTTCCACCCGCTCCGCAATGTTCATCAGCAGACCGCTGAGGAGCGCCCGGTGAATCTGATGGTATTCCGCCGCTTCCTCGTTAAGGCGAAATTCAGACGACCCTTCCAAAACGCGCATGAGCTGATCATGAATATCCAGCCACTCCCGCATGCGCATATACGCAAGAAAGTGCTCCCGGCAAAAGCGGCGCATACGCGCCTGTGTGAGCCGCTCTGTCTGAGCATGAACAGCATTCCAGATGTTTAGAAGCGTAAGAAAATCGGACTCCTGACTGACGAACCGCCGATGCATTTGATCCGCCGCATCCGTCTGATCCACAGGGCGTTCCCTCGGGTCCTGAATGCTCAGACCGGCAGCAATGATCAACGTTTCTCTAAGCGAGCCCTCTCTCTGTCCCTGGATGAGCATCCGCCCAATTGTCGGATCACAGGGGAGACGTGCCAGCTGCCGCCCAATCGGGGTCAACGAATTCTGTTCATCCAGCGCCCCCAGATCACGCAAAAGCTGATAGCCCGCACGCACGCTTTGGGGACGAGGCGGGTCGATGAATGGAAACGCCTCCACATCGCCCAAGCGCAGCGAAACCATCCGTAGAATAACAGCCGCTAAATTTGCCCGCTGGATCTCCGGTGTCGTATAGACCGGCCGTGCGGCAAAATCCTGTTCATCGTAAAGCCGGATGCACAGACCCGGCCCAAGACGTCCCGCCCTCCCCCGCCTCTGCTCCGCCGAACTTTGAGCAATGGGTTCGATGGGAAGACGTTGCGTGTGGGCGTTTGGATTATAGCGACTGATGCGGGCCAGACCTGTATCCACCACCGTGCGAATGCCGGGAATCGTCAAAGAGGTCTCGGCAATATTCGTCGATAAAATGACCTTGCGCCGCCGGACCGGTTTGAAGATCCGCTCCTGCTCCGCGCTCGAGAGCCGCCCAAAGAGCATGATCAATTCCGTCCGCTCACCGATGCGATCCTCCAACAGTTCACGGCAATCACGGATATCCCGTTCCGTTGGGAGAAAGACCAGTATATCGCCGGGCTCGTCTTCAAGCACCACCTCTTCAACAGCACGCGCAGCCGCTTCGGTATAGGAAATCTCACCGGGATCCTCCAGCATCTCATCTACCGGAGCATAGACGACATCAACGGGATAGGTTCGGCCCGTCACCTCGACAATAGGTGCCCCGCCAAAGGCCTTCGCAAAGGACGCCGTATCGATCGTGGCCGAGGTGATTATAATCCGCAGGTCAGGGCGCTTCTCGCGCAACTGCACCAGGTAGCCCAACAGAAAATCAATGTTCAGGCTTCGTTCATGCGCTTCGTCGACGATGATCACCTCATAATCACTGAGCAAGGGATCACCCTGAATTTCCGAAAGCAGCATCCCGTCTGTGAGCATCTTGATGAGAGTCTGCGGTCCGGTGCGATCGGTAAACCGGATCTTGGCCCCCACTTCACGGCCCCATTCGACGCCAAGCTCCTCTGCGATCCGCCGTGAGACAGACAACGCCGCCACCCGCCGCGGCTGCGTGCACCCAATCATCCCGCGCCCCCCAAAACCGGCCTCCAAACAAATCTTCGGTAGCTGGGTCGTCTTCCCGCTTCCCGTTTCTCCTGCAACGACGATCACAGGATTCCCTTTGATCAATTCAATGAGCTCCGCCGCCCGCGCTGAAACAGGAAGGTCTTCAGGGTACTGTATCCTGGGGAGGCTGGATCGACGCTGATTGACCCGCTGGGCCGAGGCCATCAAACGCTGATGCCGGTTGGCACCCTCGTCCCTTCGCCCAAGTCTTTTCAACCAGAGGGCATCGCGCACCATGATTTCATCAGTCGAAGGCAGGGACGGCTTTGGCGGTTGCGGATTCATGAAAAGCCGTAAAGAGAAGGCCATTCCCCGCATCGACCGCAACCGGGAAAGACGGGAATCAAGGTCTGTATCCGATGCCCAGCGTTTCCTCTAACCGCTCACGGGCCTCCGACAGATCCTGCTTCCAATGGGCAAAACGCTCATCTTCAAGCCATTCCTCCACCGCTCGCAAGGCTGCCTCCACGCGCTCGACCAGCTCCGCGTGCTCCGGAAATGTATTCTCCGTCAATAGATTCTGAGAACGATGGAAATTGTTATTTGGGAAAAGTTCGAAAAAATAGCGGTGCTCACCCTCGTCGATCCCCTCGTGCAGCAGATAGTTTTCGACGATCTGGTGCTGCACCGAATGACCCAAATGAGCGCGGGCAAAATAACCGGCTCGCGTAAAGGGTTGCCCCTGCATCGTCGCCTCCGAATTCAGCAACAACGGCAGCGTCACCACGGGTTCGATCCAAACCAAACGATCCAGCGCCAGGTAACTGGGCTGGCGCAGATTGACCGGTTGCGTGCGGTCCGTGTCCTCCGCCAAGCGAAGTGTTGCTTCCGTGGCACCCGTATAAACGAGAACATCGTAAGCCTCCGCAAAGCCGCCTGAGGGTGCTTCGCGCCAAGGTTCATGATGGATCATGGCGAGCGCTCGCTCCCGAACAAACATGAGGTCCCTATCTACTGGATACCGGGTGCTCCACACAGAATTTCGCAAATGCAGCGCATGCTCATCCGCCGACTTCATCCGATAAAGGTCCTTGCGGGCCAAGCGGGCCGCTTCTTCAGGATCCAAAAACCCCAGCTCATCAATGAGAAAGACACGCAGGGAAGGAGCCGAATGAAGGCGTCCATCCGGGCCAACGGCAAAGGCAAGCCCGGTAGGTGCATCCTGACCGGAAGCAAGATAGGCCAGGATGACCTCAGTTGCCGCTTCAACGGGAACCGCAGCGAAGGCTTCCCTCAGCCCCGTTAGACGGGCTGCCGTCACTCCAGGGCTCAGGTCACTCCGGAGCTCGCCTTCAATTTCGAGGACCTCCCGACCCAAACCCTCATTCATCCACTCAGACACAAACTCCGCGCCTTCAGGCCTGAAGACCTCGCCAGCCCCATCCCGACCAGGCCTCTCGTCGCTCACTCCAATAGGATCATCACCCTCCACAGACGTGGTTTGACTGCGCCCCAGGGCAGGACCCACCTCCGGCCCCGGCACCGCATCCGGGCGAAATCTCAGGTAAAGAACCACCCAGGTGACCCCCAGGAGGCAGAACAGGAACAGAGCCTGCAAGAAGGCGCGCTTCATTCTCATCGAATACAGTTTACACCAAAATGAATCGGGCTAGATTCAGATCAATGGAAGAACTGCATCATTTTGGTTTTATCCACCATATCGGCCCTTTCGAATTAGTTATTATTTTAGTGGTCGTCCTCTTGCTCTTTGGTGCCAAGCGGCTTCCTGAGCTCGCACGCGGTCTGGGCAAATCTATGAGCGAGTTCAAAAAGGCCACCCAAGAGGTGCAGGATGATTTTCGCAGCGCCGTCGATAACGTCGATCCTCGCAAAACGGACGACGCGGCCAGGGATTCGGTGAAAGCTGACTCGGCCCAAACCAAAGAGCCGACGACCGAAAAAGAATCCCCGCGCAGTGGCTCCTAAGCGAACCGTAGCCAAGGCCACAGCCCAGCCGAGCGGGGCACCCTGCCCCACAGGGAGTTTGAGTCGCGCGCGCAGGCTGCGCACACGCTCCTGGGCCCTGTAATCGCCTTCGCCAGACTGTGGCCCTCCGGCCGTCTTCAGACCCGACGGGCCCCCTCCGTCGAATCTTTGGCAAGATTCCTTGCTATAGAAGAACGCTTTTACAGAGGTGAGCGAGGCCCTGCCCACCTGAAGGCTTGGGGACGGGGCACGCGCCTCGCCAACCCCGTGCGGGAAAGCTCGCCGTCCAGGTCTGGACGGCGCTTTGCGATCGCCTCAGCAGAATGGATCGCGTCCGATTGTTCCCGCCCAACGCTGACGTCCACCCGAATTCGCTTTGTCCAGGTGTACCTGAACCGACTTCCGTGCTTCCTCGATCACCTCTTTGGGTGCGATGGCTGTATTCAGATAATCAGCACGGGCATTCCAGAACGCCTTGCTGTAGACATCCTGGCGGTCCAGGCGCTCCAGATACCAGTCGCTCTTCAGCACCGTATCGCGCTCGAAGAGCCTGCGGACATCGGGATGGTTATGATCCTTCCCTTCCCATTCGCCATGGGCCATGATGTGCAGGATTGCTTTGAGAGGCGGACAGGCAAGGTCGATGCTTCCATCTTCGAAGTAGTTTAAAGCCACCCGCTTGTGTGTCTCGGTAATGTTCTTCATCCCATCGACAAAGGCCGGGAGGTCCTGCAACTCTGGCTTCAGCATGGGCTCGTCAAAGAGAATGCTCGGGTTGCCAAAGATTCTTCCGAAGAAGTGCGTCACAAACGAACCGTTGATCCGGTAACCGAGGAGACTGGCTTCCACCCTCTCCCCTTCATATTCAAAGTCTTCCACTTTATCGAGGAACCCGTTCTCGATCATCCACTGGGGATTGCGCTCTCCATGGCGCAAGCGGCACCAAACCTCGGGAACCAGGAGACTGACATCGTGATCCACCCGAAACTTCGGCCCGACGTAACCCGCCGCCGTAATGAAGGGCTGATAATTCGCCAGTACCATCGACACGAACGCATTGTTCAGATCGACAATCGGCGAAAGCATGTTGAAGGGGCCTTTCGTCAGCGCACCTTCCGAACCTGCGCCCGTTGTCGACGGGCTCTTGCCCGTGATGCTGGAGATGAACTCCATGAACGCTTCCGGCAGGGGCACGTAATGGATTGGGTTAAACACCGCCAGATTGCGGATCGCTCCATCAGGCGGGTTGTTCCGCCGTCCCGGCACCACTGCATTCACGGGGAATACGGCCGGGGCCTCCGAGGGCAACTTGTTGACCAAGCGATGGCCCAGTCGAGCAAGGTAGGTATCCAGCGGGTACTCGAGCGTCGGCCGGGTCTGCAAATAGCGTGGATTTTTCGAGGGTTTCCCATCAACAAGCCGCGGATTTGAAGATGAGACGACGTAATCAGGATTCTTCTCCGGGTGCCGGACAAAGTCCTCAAGGCGCTTCTTCATCGGATCGGTGAAGTAATCGAAGCGCACCGAATCCTCAATCATCTCACGAGCTTCCTCGCGGGACAACGGCTGGAAGTTGGAAACAAAGTTCCCGGCGGCCGCGAGATCCGCCTCCGTCTTCTTATCATACCCGCGAATAATCGCATCGTCCGGCCGCTGAAACAGGCGGTATTCGCAATTATGAACGATCTTAAGCGAGGGATGCTGGTCGATGAACTTTTTCGTTACTCCGGGAATGGCCTCACTCGGCACCGTAAGTGATGCTGTGATATCATCTTCCATCTGTACTTTTTCCGCTGGAAAATAGTCCTTTCGCAGACTGAAGACACGCCAGGAGCCATCGGCTTCATACCCCACCCGGAGATAGCTGGCCACAGCCTTGTGGTCGCGGTACTTCAGCTCATGGCCCGGCACCCCGTTGATGACATCAACCGTAAACCGCTCGCGCCAGTTATCGCCCCAGTCGGGCTTATAAAAGCGCTTCACCAGGAGGATCAATTCCTTGATATGAGGCTCCAGCGAGCTCACAAAAGCATTGTGCTCATCCGTAAACTCAGGGCTCGGCGTGAACATCTTGATGACGGATCCAAGCGAACGCTCCGGCCCAAGGATGGGCCGCCCCTTCGCGTTCCGGCGGGATACATCCTTGAAGCGCTGACCATACTCCCCCTTCAGGATCGTCTCGACCTCGTCAAAATCCGTCTTGAAATCTCTCACATAGAAGGGCGCATGGATAATCGCGTCACTGATTGATTTTGAGATCTCGGATTTGCCACCGCCCGAAACAGTGCAGGGCTTGTGACAGAAGGTCGCCTCGGGAGCGGTTCCAATCAGCCTCCAGCGCCGTCCCGCGGCAGGCTTCTTCAGCTGCACACGATAGCCGGTCGGCATCACGTAGACGCGTCCTGCCAACAATTTCACCGAGCGCTCTCCCCCTTCGTGCATCCACGTGATGCGCTGGTCCGAGAGAGAAAAGCAGGCGTTCTCCGGCACATAGATAATCTCTGGATAATGGGTATCGATCCCATGCCCTTCAGGCTGAACCCGGATATGATCACCCTCTCGCTCAAGCAGATCCTTGATCGTAAACCCCGCCTCATCCATCACCTCGGATAGACAAAAGTCCTCGCCAAGGTCCCAGCTTGTGAATGCCAGAGCCCCACCCGCATGCTCTTCCTCAGCGAGCCCCATGAGATTCGCAGCGTAGCTGATCTGCGTCTTTACCTCCTTCTTGCAGTAACCAAAGTAGTTATCGGCGATCAGCGTCACCACGACCCCGCGCTCATCACGGGCGGTCACCTTGAAAGCGCCGCCATCGTTGTAGAGCTCGTCCTCCTTTTCCCAACACATGCCATCCCGCTTCTGCCGCTCAGTTGCTTCCGAAATATGCGGCAGCCCCAATTCCTTCTTCGTCAGGCGAATAAGATGGGGGGCCAGAATAACACAGCCCGTATGCCCACTCCAGTGATCGATATCGAGACCCGCATCATTCTCCGGATAAAATGGATCGCCCCCGTTTCCGAAAATCGATTCCACAAAATCCAGGTTGCTCACAAGATTTCCGGGGGCAAAGAAACGCGTCTCCATGCGCTGCTCCTTGAGAGCACCCGGGACCTCCGGTGCAACGACCGGACGCAGCAGCAACGAAACCCAGATACGGGCCTTCTTCTCCTGGTTGGCCGTCAGGGGCAGCTCCATCAGATCCGGAGGAGCAGCCAACGCCGCAGCCAACAACCGCCCAAAAGTTGCCTTCGGCACCGCCTTCTTGTCAGCCGGAATCGGCAACCCCCCTTCCGCGATATGAAACACACCCTCCGTTGTCCGGCGGTCATTCACCGGATTGTGCAACACACCGTTTGCCAAGCGGTAACTCTCCACCAGTTTGGACTTGAAGGAATCAGAATCCGGCGGCAACGAAAGCGTCCGCGCAAGGCCATGCTGCGAGAGCGTAAAGGTCCGGCTCGGAAGACGCGGGGCCGGTGCCCCCACATCCGAGAGATAAGTATCAATAAATGCCTGGATTCTCTTGTCGGATGGGGGCGAAATATCCACGAGAAAACGAGCCCGGGCCTGATACTGGGAAACTAGCGACTTCCCGACTTCAAAAAACGGGAAATCCTGCTCGTCCCCCGCAATGGGCTGATCCAATGATGCAAGCCGAAGGTTCACCAACTCCAGGAGGCTCCGACCGTGATCAATGGACGTGCAGGTTTCCGGGTCAAACCCGATGGTGCGTGGATATTCCTTTGGTGATAAACTCATGTCGCTGACGTATTTGAGGTTGGCGGACGGTCCGTAGGAGAGCGAAGAACCCCATCCTCAAAGGTCAAGGAAAACACAATATAATCCCCCTGCACACAGATTCATTCCAAATATCCAAAAATGTCCTTGATCGCCTCCCGGCAATCTGCCTTCCTCATCGTTTCGTTTACGGGCACCCGTAGCTCAATTGGATAGAGCACCTGACTACGGATCAGGAGGTTTCAGGTTCGACTCCTGACGGGTGTGCCATTT
>CAYOIB010000075.1:0-13639 GCA_964403935.1 uncultured Puniceicoccaceae bacterium
CTCTGGGAGATTTTACCACAGAGCACGCCGAGCGCGCAGAGGAAGGCATGGAATGGGAGCGGGCGGTGATATAATCCGAGAGCCAAAACCTTCCCCCCCCCGCCGCCGCATTCGCCAAAACGTGGACATATCTATCTTAGGCTGGACCTTCTTTGGTCTTCGCTTTCACCGTTTTCCTGTATCCAATTCCCACGCATCCATCGCTTCAGACCCCCTTATCCTTGAATATCTGGATTTGTAACCCATTTGACGACATCCCGGAGGAAGGGCCTCCCCTGCGCTACCATACCCTGTGTCGGGTTCTGGTTGAGCGGGGTCATGACGTCACTTGGTGGTCGGCGAATTTCTCCCATCGGCGGAAAGCCCGTCGCGTCGCTGGGTCTCCCGATCCCAAAACATCGTTTGGTTTTGATCTGCGCCTTCTGCCCGTGCGCCCTTACAATCGAAATGTCAGCCCCCAACGCTTCCTCAGCCATCGGGACTATGCGCGCGGTTTTTTGAAAGTGGCACAAGCAGGCCTCGTCTCCGGCACTTTGTGCAAGCCCGATCGAATCGTCGTGAGCATGCCTCCGCTCGAAACAGCTGACGCCGCCTTCGCCCTTCGAAAACAGTTCGGCGGAGAGGTCATTCTCGACATCATGGATGCCTGGCCGGAAACCTTTGCCCGTCTCTTGCCGGGACCTTCGGCGATTCGGAAACATCTGGCAGGGTGGATTTTCGCGTCCTTCCATGCGCGGGCCCGTCGCGCCTACCGGCAGGCCGATCGTATCGCGGGTGTGGCCGAACAATACCTTGAGTTGGCGCGCAGGGCCGGAGCCTCGCAACCCATGTATCGTTGCTACCACGGCACGAATCTCAGCGCGTCCTGCACCCCCCGCGAGCGCGCGACTGGTGAACCGCTTCGCCTCGTCTATATCGGGGCAATGGAACGTAGTTACGATCTCACTACTGTTCTTGAAACCTTGGCTGAAGGGCGGCGTCAGGGCTTGTCCCTCACGTTGGACCTGGCCGGCAGTGGTTCCCGGGCGGAGGCTCTGCACCAACGGGCTCGCAAGCTAGGCTTGCTCGATGGACCGGCTGCCTGTGTCAATATCCACGGACAACTCAACCGCGAGGCACTGACCCAATTGCTTGCTCATTCTCATCTCGGTCTTGTTCCCATGGACCCTGCCTCCGAGGTGGCCGTTCCTTACAAAGCCGCCGACTATGCTGCTGCCGGGTTGCCACTTGTCAGTTGCCTGGGCAATGAACTTGGCCATCTGATTCGCCAACACGATGCCGGCAGCGAATACACCCTGGGCCAACCCCATACGCTTCTTCAGGCGCTCAAAACTTACTGCGTGGAACCCGACCGTCTCCGCCATCACAGCCACGGAGCCCGCCTCCTTGCTGAAGCTCATTTCAATCGTCCATCCACCTATCAAAGCCTCGCCGCTTTCATTGAAGGCCCCCCGTAGCCGCGTTTGCCAAAACGTGGACCGATTGAAGGCCCCCCGTAGCCGCGTTTGCCAAAACGTGGACCGGGATCAGCTCCAAGTCCGGCGAACCCGCCCCTCGGACCTTTGGCAAGATCCGTTACAGAAGAGCTCTCTCACCCTTCCTCTCCTGTCTTCCTCGGAGACCTTCGCGTTCTCGAGCGAGGCACGAGCGGGCGGTGAAATAACCCCCAGAGCTGAAGCCACGCGACTGGAAGCTTGGGCACTGGAGAGCTTCCCGCAGAGATCGTCGAGAGCACAGAGGAAGGCAGAAAATGAGAGAGGGCGCTCGGAACCGATTTTCCCCGGCCAGGATAGCTCTGCTGGCGGACATCCTTGTCGGAACGGTGATTGAACCGTTTGATGTGACGGAGCCAGATAACCAGGTAAAAACAACTTGATAGGAAGTGTTGGGGCGGGGAATTGATTGTTTCTGAAACGGGGACTTGCGGTATGGTGGCAAAGTCGGCGGGCTGTGAGGGATGGCGGTTGAGGTGGAAAGTGTGGCGGTTCTACCCCTGGTGGGTGTGCGAAAGGCACTTGGGTACCGCGTGCCGCCGGAGATGCGGGGGGAGGTGGCTGTAGGGAGCTTGGTGAGGATTCCGATCCAGCGCCGTTCGGAGCTTGGGATTGTGTCGGCTCTGGAGGCACCGTCGGATTTTCCGTTTGATCGTCTGAAGTTTCTTCATCAGGTGGCGCAACCCTTTCCCGTTCTGACACCGGATTTGATTCGGCTGGCTGAGTGGATGGCGACCTACTACAGCGTGGGTTTGGACACCGTCTTTGAAGCGATGATCCCGGCGGCGGTGCGAAAAGGGATGAAGCCAAAGCAGAAGCGGTTCGTCGGCCTGGGACGGAAACTGAATGAGGATGAGTTGGCGGTTCTGGCGAAGCGGGCACCGCGCCAGGCGGAGGTCTATCGCTTTCTTGCATCCCAGTCGCTGGCAAAGGAGGTTCCGCGAGAAACGCTCATGAAACGCATGAAGCTAAGCCCTGCGGTGATGGACGCGCTTGTGGAGAAGGGTATTCTCGAGGACGTGCGCCATGTGGAGCAGCGGGAAGCTTATGCCGATACGTGGGGGGATTCCGAGCGGGTGGAGGGCGATGCCTCACCTCGCGTTCTGACGGAGGAGCAGTCTGCGGCAGCGAAGGGTCTGCTGGAGGCGGTGGCTGCAACGGGGTTCAGCACCCACGTGCTCTATGGGGTGACGGGTTCGGGGAAGACAGAGGTCTATCTCGCGGTGCTCCAAGAAGTCTTGAATGCGGGCGGCGGGGTTTTGTTCCTTGTCCCGGAAGTGGCTCTCGCGCCGCAAACGGTGGGGCGTCTTCGTGCGCGTTTGGAGGCATCTGGAGTGAAGACCGTTGTCTGGCACAGCCACCTGTCGGATGGGGAACGTTATGATGCCTGGCACGCCCTGGCTACGGGGGAGGCCCGGGTTGTGGTGGGTGCACGGTCGGCGGTGTTTGCTCCGGTTAAGGATCTCCGGCTTGTGATCGTGGACGAGGAGCATGAACCTTCATACAAACAGGAAGAACAGCCGCGCTACCACGGACGTGATGTAGCGGTTTTTCGAGCACATCTCTTGAAGTCGGTCTGCATTCTTGGATCGGCAACACCTTCGCTTGAGACAATTGCAAACGCGCAGGCGGGGAAGTACCAGATACACCGTTTGAGAAAGCGCGTCGACGACCGCCCGCTTCCGCTGATGCACATTGTCGACATGAAACGGGAATTGGCACGAAATCGCGCACCAACTGTTTTTTCACAGCTCCTGATTGACAAGATCCATGATCGCCTGGACAAGGCGGAACAATGCATTCTCTTTATCAATCGGCGGGGGTATGACGCTTCCCTCAAGTGTCCCGAGTGCGGCTTTGTCGCGATGTGTGACCACTGCGACATCACGATGACGCATCACCGGGCCGAACACATCCTGCGCTGTCATATGTGTGGGCATGAAGAGTATGTCCCCAAGAAGTGTCCGAAATGCGCTTCCCCAAAAATTCTCTACCGCGGTTCGGGGACGCAGAAGGTCGAGGATCTTGCGCAAAAGCTTTTCCCCAAGGCGCGGATCATGCGGCTGGATGCAGACACCATGCAGAAGAAAAATCTCTTTCGTGCCGTGTTGGGGGATTTTCGAAGGGGAAAGCTCGATATCCTGGTGGGGACGCAGATTATTGGAAAAGGCTTGGATTTTCCAAACGTGACGTTGGTTGGGTTGATGGACGCGGACCTGTCGCTGCACTTGCCGGATTTCCGTGCGGCGGAGAGGACGTTTCAAATCCTGGTTCAGGTTTCCGGGCGTTCTGGTCGCGGTGACCAGGCAGGTGAAGTCGTTGTGCAAACCTTTATCCCCTACAGTGACGCCTTGCAGGCGGCCAAGCGGGAAGATTTTGACGGTTTTGCTGAAGGGGAGCTGACGGAGCGTCAGGCGTATGGGTACCCGCCTTACCGTCATCTCATCCACCACCTTTTCCGATCGAAGAATCTCGAAAAACTGAAGTTCTATACGAGCCAGTGGGCGAAGGCTGTTGAGAACAATCTATTGACGGATTTCCCGATGGAGTTGAGGGGACCGGTGCCGTGTCCGATCGAGCGGATCAAGGACCACTACCGCTATCAGCTCTGGTACCTGACGCCGAGCGCCTCGCGCCTGATGCCGCATTTGAACAAGTTGCGGGCGAACTTCGCCTGGGACAAGGAGATCATTGAGGTGGTGGATGTGGATGCCGTGAATCTGATCTGAAGCATCGTGGGAAGATCTTCAGGATTCGCTCTGGTTCAGGATCCGAAGGGATTGGACGCCCACGCCGAGGGTCCGTTTGTCATCGGAAAGACCTTGTTGATAGGGCGACATCAAATCGGTGTTCTTTAGTTCGATTCGGAGCAATTCTTGATCTGATATCCAGTTTGGGGCGACTGGTATATCCAGCCGGAGCGGGGTGTTTTCGGGTGTCAATTCCAGCCGGGCAACCGGATCCCCATTTATGGAAATCTCCGTTACTTGAAGTGGACGCTGGTCATTGACGAAAGCGACGAGAACAAGTTCCAGCGAAAGATCGGTCATGTTTTCGTCGGGCATGGGCAGAAAGATTGCTGCCAAGTGCGAAGTGCTCCAGATCAAGTTGGGTTCGAGATCACTCCAGCCCCGGATGAAGTACCCGGCAACCTGTATTGGGTGTTGGATGACGTTAGAATCGAATTGAGGGCGCATCCGTTTCGGCAAAACTTCCTCGGCAGGGGCCCAAACGCCGGTCTCAAGATCGAGAGCGTAGACGTTGTGAAGGTTGTGTGCTTCGATCCAATTTCTGACGTTGAAGAGATAATTCGGCTGGTGTGGATCATAGAGGTCCCAGTCCGGCGGGAAGTTACCGGACAATCCATTCAGGGTGGGTACGTGGACAACATTCGCGATGCGCAGCGCCGTTGCCTGGAATTCTGCTGGCATCACGTAGGGTGCAGGCGGTGCGTAGGGGGGTGGCGGCAGAAGAAAGAAAGCTGTGGCACCGGGCGGGGGCGGTTCGACCTGCTGGAGCTGGGGCCGAAGGTTGGAAACCAGAGCCGGGAACCAGCCTTCATTATGGCCGACATCCCAGTGTTCGGCTGCGAATAGAAGGGCGATCGCTGCCATACCCGTTGATCCTGCGGCCCCGAGAGAAGTCCGTCCTCTTCTTTCTTTCGAGCGGGAAGCCAGCGTCGTGATTGCAGTGATCATCACCAGAGTCATGGGGACGGTCAGGAAGACATTGAAGCGAAAGGGGATGCGGATGACCTGCGCGCCCGGCACCCATTCAATGACGAAGGACCAGAGGGAAATATTGCCCATGCGCAGGAGGAGAATCCAGCAGGTGCAGACGGCCACCCCCACGGCAGCAACGGGAAGCAGGTGCTTGTTCCGGTGCGGGCTGCGGCATTTGCCGAGCAGGTAGGCGGTGCAGAAGAAGAACAGGGCCAGCGTCAGCGGCGGAATCCCCAGCCGCTTTTCTCCACCGCTCTCGGCGAGGTAAGGAATCTCGTTGATCAAGCTGCCCCAAACGTAATTACGTTTGCCAACGTTCAGAAGTTCGCCGGGGTCGGGGAGGGTTGGGAGAATCTGCCCGGCTGAATATCCATCGAAAGTGGCCAGCGCGGGAAGGTAGGTTAGGAAAAACGGGACCATTGCCCCTGCGAAAAGGATGGCTACGAGAAGAAACCTGGGACCGGTTCCCTTCATGTATTGGGCCCCGAGTTTTATTGACTGCAAGGCACGGTCCCGCAACCGGCAGGGCGAGGGGGGATGGAGCTCACTCGCCTCGTCGGCCTTGTCGATCGTTCGTGCTGCCAGGGCTCCAGCCCAGAGGACAGCTAAGCCCGCGAAGAGGATTAGGAACCAGCCGATATAAAAAGAGGTGAAGCACAGCAGAGGGAGCCCGAGGGCGAAAGCAACTGCAGGAGGGTAGAAAGTAAGCGGGCGGGCGTGCCGTTGTTGAAACATCCGCAGGCCCCAGAATACAATCCAGGGGGTCAGCCACACCGCGAGCAGCTGAAGGTGGGTGTTCTGCATCGTCGTGTAGATGGGGCTCCACAGAAAGATGGAAAAGGCACCGGCACAGGAGGCGAAAAAGGGAAGGCCGAGACCCCGGCGGAGAAGCACGCCCATGCCCGCATAGCCAATGGCTCCGAGGGAAAACAGAAGGGCGAACTGAGCTTCGAATAGATCCAGCCCGAGCAAACGATAACCCGAGTAGATCAGGCCGTAGATCCAGAGGCTGTCCGACCACCCGAGGACGCCTTCGCTCGGGTAGAACATGGGTAGGTGAAGCCACCTGGCATTGCCGGTGTAGACCTGCCACCAATGCTCTGA
Source organism: uncultured Puniceicoccaceae bacterium (assembly GCA_964403935.1). Taxonomy (GTDB): domain Bacteria; phylum Verrucomicrobiota; class Verrucomicrobiia; order Opitutales; family Oceanipulchritudinaceae; genus SLLG01. Next base: position 6,320 of record CAYOIB010000075.1, read on the forward strand.
AAGCCCGAGGACCAGTTGGCCATCCGCGCCATACCCGGGGATGAAGTCAAAGCCTGAAGCGAGGACCAGCCGGTAGAACACTGCCAGGCCCATGAGGCCGAACAGGACCCAAAGCACGCTTTCGCTAATGGTGGAAGGAGAGCGGGAAGGGGCGACATTCAATGGACTTGGATTCCTCGACATGCAGGCTTTGGTCACTTGGTCGGATTCATCGGGGTAAGCCCGCTGTAGCGGCTTGATCGCATGATGACGGATTCTATATGCGACCGCACTCTCACTCAGCAAGATCCCTTACGAGCACGCGCGAGTTTCGCCGGGTGTGTTCGAGGGTTTCTCGAAGAGAGGTTGGCACTTCTTCCTGTACGGCCTCCCGAAACCCGCAAACGGTCGTAAAAAAAGGAACCGCCTGTGTCGTGAGGGCAAAGATCTTCTGTCGGCCTTCGGTGCGGGCAAGCTCGACGGCATATTCCACCAGCGTTTGACCGATATTGCGGCCTTGGTACGCAGGATGCACATAGACCGAGCCCAGCTCGAAGGCCGTGCTTTGAGGAAGGGGCAACAACTTGAAGCACGCGATGACGCTCTCATCGATCTCATATACGTAATAATGGGGGATCTCCGCCTCGATCATCTGGCGTGTCCGGGGGCGCAGTTCCTCATTGCGGACAGCCCCCTTGGTCAGGTTGTGGATGGGCGCGGCATCGCGTCGCCGGGCCGCGCGGATGCGAGCGTATGGATTGGAGTGGATCATCGACCCGATCCCGACCTTGGAGAAGATCTCCAGCAGGAGTCCGTCGTGGATCCGGCTGTCTATGATATGAGCCCGGGGGGTGCCCCCTTCAATCGTCCGCACCGCATGAGCTGCCTTGCTCCGGATCTCTTCATCGATGGTCTCTGCATCCCGGTCCAGAATCTCGCGCACTTCCTGGACGGCCATGTTCAGACGGAACGCTCCGCGCAAAGTCAGCCCGGGATAAGGCAGAAGGAAGATCAGTTTGGAAGCGCGAAGGGCAATGGCGAGGTCGGAGGCGAGAAGATCCGAATTGATGCGCAGCGTGCCACCATGTCGATTGAAAGCCACCGGCCCGATAATCGGAATGATCTCCTGCTCCATGAGGCTTTGCAGGATTGGCACGTCGACGCGCTCGACCTTTCCTGCCAGCTGCTGATGGACACCCTTGATAATGCCGCGTTCGGTCGCACGAACCGCATTTGTCAGGGCACACCGCAGTCCGTGCTGGGTCAACCCACGCATGATCCGGTGTCCCACCTCACCAGAGGCGGTCACCGCGAGCTCGACGGTGGCTTGGTCGGTGGGTCCATAGCCCCGGGAATCGGTGATGGCTACTCCCTGGGCCGCCGCAAGCTTTATTAATTGTTGGCCAATGCCGTAGCAAATCACCACGCGGATGCCCAAGTTGTGCAAGACGGCCACCTCGAGCATGAGGTTGGAAGCTTCATCGCCGACGGAAGAACCATCGAGCGCCAGGACAAAGGTGTGGTTTCGCCACTGCGGCACATACTTCAGGATACCCCGAAGGTCGGCGGGATTGAGCTCGCGGGTATTGTTGCCATGGTCCTCCGTCGTCATCGGAGAGAGCGAAGACATTTTTCAGCTCGGCAGCAAGTCTCGGGGCAGCGGGCTGAAGCTGCTTTTTGACGATTAGATTAAGGGAATTGATAAATTTTTAACAGGACAGCGCTTGACAGGACGGATGGGTGGTTCTACCTATTGGTTCTCCGATTCCCACTCAGAGTTGATCGACTCAAGAGCTTGAGAATTGGCTTTCCAGATCAATTTTCACTTACCATCCAACTACTTAGTGCCATGAAGATACTTTTTATTGAAGACCAGGAAGAGCTTAATGCCATCGGATCGATGCAGCTTGAGACTCTGGGTCATGAAGTGTTTTCCGTTTATTCAGTGTGGGAGGCACGAAAGATTTACGATAGGCATAAAGGCGAACTTGATGTCATCATCGCGGACCACCGGCTTCCCGACGGGCTTGGGATTGCTTTTCTTGAAGTCCTGCGGGAAGCGGGTTGCCAGATTCCCAGCGCGGTTGTGTCGGGTTGCCTGACCTTGAGCGAACAGGCTGGTCTGCAAAAGGTTGGAATTCCCTTTTACCCCAAGCCGGTTCTCTACTCGGACGTCATCAGAGATGTGCAGCGTCGTCTGGCGACTGCCGCGACAACGCGGGCGAACGAAGACAAAGAGGATGCTGAGGCAGTAGTATCTTACTCGGGGCGCTTCGAGAGCAACCGGGGTCGTGATCTGGTGGGTGCAGGGGGCGTGAAGAGTCCGGAGACAAAGGGGTTCATGTCCAGATTCTTTCGGCGACGCTGACCGGGTAACGGCAGGGCGGGGCACCCGGCTTCAGGGCAGTCACGAAAATGTTGAGGGAAGAGCGGGGCCCTGAGTCTGGTTTATCCCGGCACCCTTTCCTTCACTGAGCGTGAGGGCTTATGCGTCCTGTATTGGCTCGCCTCAGTCTTTCAGTTCTTCGATGTCGACCAGGTAAGAGTGGCCACTGATTTCAAGATTGAAGCGTCTGGCTCCCGCCTTTGCCGGTGGTGCATTGGCTGCTGTCGACTTGGCCTGGCTTTGAGTGGAGGTAGGCTGTGATGCCGGTGCCGGGTGTGTCGATGCTTGGCCCGTAGTCTTCTTTTTCTGGAAATAAGCCTTCAGTTCCTGTGGAAACATCGCGTGGATGACGCAATGTTCCGCATCATCGGGCAGGCCGGCTTCGCGTAGTTCAGCGGCGAGTGCTTCCATCCGCGGGGGCTGGAGGTCGGCTGGACGGCATTCAATGGGATCCTTCTTGCTTGCCTTGGCCGCGAGTTCGCGCACCTCCGGATTCACCGGGGCGGGGGTCTGACCATAGTAGCCGAGGGCGATGTCCATTGCTTGAGGAGCAAAGTTTTTCCAGCGACCAAACTTCACATTGAGCATAGCTTGAACGCCGACAATCTGTGAGGTCGGGGTCACAAGCGGAATCCATCCCAAGGCTTCGCGGACGACAGGGATTTCACGGAAGACTTCTTCAAAGCGGTCTTCCATCTTCTGTTCTTTTAGCTGATTCCGGAAGTTGGAAAGCATCCCGCCGGGAACCTGATAGGTGAGCGCGTCGCTATCGACGACCTCGTTGGTGTGTGAAGTGAAATTGGAAAGGTCTTTGTAAACGGCTGTAAAGTGCTCGCGCAAGCGGAGGAGCTTCTCGAGGTCGTAGTCGGGTCGGCGCGGGTGGTCTTCCAGGAGGCTGAGCATGCGGACTGTATCCGGCTGGCTGGTGCCATTGGCAAACGGCGTGATCGAGGTGTCGACCTGATCGGCACCGGCCTCAATGGCGGCGTAGTAGGTGGCGGCACCGAGCCCAGCGGTTTCATGGGTGTGCACCACAACCGGAATCGAGACCGTTTTTTTCAGGCCCTTGACGATTTGGTAGCAGATGTGGGGGGGGATTAACCCGGCCATGTCCTTGAGGCAGATCGAATGGCATCCAAGGTCGGCAATCTCTTTGCCGAGACGAATAAAGCTCTCTATCGTATGAACGGGACTGGACGTGTAGCAGATCGTCCCTTGGGCGTGCTTCCCGGCGTCGCAGGTCGCTTTAACAGCGGTTTCAATATTCCGCATGTCGTTGAGGGCGTCGAAAATCCGGAAGATATCCATCCCGTGGCTGGCCGCTGTCTTAACGAAAGCGGTGACGACATCATCGGGGAAATTGGCATATTGCACGATGTTCTGACCGCGCAGGAGCATCATGTGGGGCGTCTTGGGGGTGCCTTTTTTGATGGCGTCGAGCCGGTCAAAGGGGAACTCGTTCAGGAAGCGAAGCCCGGCGTCGATCGTGGCACCGCCCCATGTTTCAAGGGCTCCGAAACCGAGGGCGTCAAGATCCTGCAGCACGGGCAGCATCTGTTCGGTGCGCATTCGGGTCGCGGCAAGGGACTGGTGGCCGTCGCGGAGCACAGTGTTATTGAAGACGACGGGTCGGGTCGATGGAGTGGCCATAGGGGGGAAGCTAGAGGCCAAAACGCTCTTGCCAAGTGGTTTTGTCGAATCTTCGAAACGTTGCCTTCAGGTTTCTTCTTGTCCTTGAGGCTCAATTCGATCGGCTATGAATTGAATATTTATTGTTATGCCCATTTACGAGTTTTACTGCCCCGGGACCAACAAGGTCTATTCGTTCTTTGCCCGTTCGTTGAGCCTGGGCGATCGGATTCCTTGTTGTCCGGACAATCCGGATTTACCGATGGAGAAAGTGGTTTCGACCTTTGCCGTGACGGGCCGCACCCGCGAAGGTGAAGAGGCCGGCGAAGCCGTTGAGGATCCGCGGATGGAGGCCGCCATGGCGGAGATGGAGCGGGAGTTTTCTTCGATTGATGAATCCAATCCGGACCCCCGCCAGATCGCCCACCTGATGCGCCGGATGACGGACCTGACCGGGGAACAACTTCCCGAGGCCATGAAGGAAATGGTCGAGCGAATGGAAAAAGGGGAGGACCCGGAGAAGCTTGAGGAGGAATACGGGGACGCGCTCGAAGACTCCATGGGGATGGAGGGTGAAGAGGGCGATAATGGGCCGGACTTTTCGGCCGCTCGGAAAATTCTGCGCCGAACCCGCACGCCGCAGCGCGACCCGAAGCTCTACGAAATGAGCGACTACCTTTGAAGAAGCGGTCGCAAGCGTGCAGGTCCGGATGTAGGGCAGGACCTCAATCGGATCCCAGGACGGCTTCCACTTTTCGCAGCTTCGGCGCGATAACCATCTGGCAGTAGGGCTGACCAGGGTTGTTCTCAAAGTAGTCCTGGTGGGCGTTCTCTGCCGGGTAGAAAGTCGTGAGGGGAACCAACTCGGTCACGATGGGATCGGAAAACTTCTGCTGGGCCTCCGCCATGGAGGCTGCGGCGATGGCTTTCTGATTGTCATTCTCATAGAGAATGATCGATCGATATTGTGTGCCAACATCCGCGCCTTGCCGGTTGAGCGTGGTGGGATCATGGGCGAGCCAGAAGATTTCGAGGATTTTTGCGTAGTCGACAGCTTCCGGGTCAAAAGCAATGCGTGCCACCTCCGCGTGCCCGGTATTTCCGGAGATAACGTCGCGATAGGCAGGATTCTCGACATGGCCACCCGCGAATCCCGAGGTGACGCGGAGGACACCCTCAATCCGGGCGAAAACCGCTTCGACACACCAGAAGCATCCAGCGCCAAGTGTGGCATGGGCGGTGCCCTCGGGCAGGGGAGCGGTGCGTTCAATTGTCACAGGAATTTTCTTCATGGTCTGGCCTTCAACAAAGCTGGTGGCCACTGTGATCGCAAGCACGAGGGGCAATGAGCGCGTTATCTTCCGATGGATGTTCATGATGATCCTTTCGAGGCCGTTGAAGACTTCCAAGAGAGGAGCGGCCTTGAGTTCATCAGACTGTTGCCGATCAATTTTGTTCGATCTGCCGGATCTTGCTTGGCTCAAGAAGGTCGCGAGGGTCTCTTCATCGAAGGCGATCCGGTCGGCTGGCCGCTCGCGGTGTTAAAGCAGAAGGCACCCGAATCCGGGGCAAGTTTCGTTTGCCTGCTTTTCCAGACCGAGAGGTTCCGGCCTACATCCTCGCCTCGGGCTTCGACTCGAGCCCGGCGAGGGCTTCCCGGGCGGCGGCCTCTTCGGCTTCTTTTTTGGACAGGCCCGAGCCCGAGCCGTGGACGGTTCCGTCAATGCGGACGCAGACCTCAAACAATTTCTGATGGTCGGGCCCGGATTCACCAACGACTTCGTAGCTGATGGCGTCGTTTCCGAGGAGCGGTTGGAAGTGCTCCTGCAAGCGTCCCTTGGGATTGTGGTCAGTGGCGAATCGATCCAGGTGTTGCTCCAGAGAACCAAACCACTTGCGCACGGAATCGCGGGTCGCCGGATAGCCGCCATCCAGGTAGATCGCACCAATGAGGGCTTCAAGAGCGTCTTCGAGGATCGAGTTTCGTTCGCGGCCGCCGTTGGAGATCTCAGCCTCGCTGAGGAGAACTTCGTCGGGAAGCCCGAGCGAGCGGGCAATCTCGGCGAGCTTTTCGCCGCGAGCGAGGGCGGCGCGGCGCCAGGTGAGAACGCCTTCCCGTTCTTTTGGGTAAATTTCGCAGAGGTATTCCGCGAGGATCAGACCCAGAACGGCGTCACCTAAAAACTCGAGGCGTTGGTTGTGCCCCGGTGCATGGGGAAATTGCTGAAGGTAGGAAGGGTGGGTGAGGCTTCGGGTGAGAAGTGCGGAATCCTCGAAGCGATAGCCGATGCGCGTTTCAAAGTCGCTGCCGGGTCTGGTCGCTGCCATCACTTCACTTTCTTCAGGCCAAAGCGCTTGATGCATTCGGCCGCCATCTGCGTATAGGCGGTGGCACCGGGGCTCATGGCATCGTATTCAAAAATCGTCTGACCGAAGCTTGGCGCTTCCCCGAGGCGGATCGTGCGGGGAATCAGGCTTTTGAAAATCTTATCGGGAAAATGCTTCCGAACTTCCTCGACCACCTGGCGGCTCAGGTTGGTGCGGATGTCATACATCGTCATGAGAATGCCGCCGACTTCGAGGTGGGTGTTGATGCCCGCGTTTGAAAGAGTCTCCACCACACTGAGGATCTGGCCCAGGCCTTCGAGGGCGAGGTACTCGCATTGCAAGGCGATGATCAGCTTGTCGGAAGCGGCCAGGGCGTTCATGGACAGCATCCCCAGCGATGGGGGGCAGTCGATGATGATAATGCCGAAGTCATTTCCTTCCTTGAGGGGTTCAATCACCTCCCGCAATTGAATGAGGTAGTCCTTGCGTCGGCTGAGTTCGGTTTCGAGAGCCGCGAGATCGACTTCCGAAGGAATGAGTGAGAGAAAGGGCCGCCCGGTATCGAGAATCTTGTCGGCGGCCTGACCGTTGCGGTTGAGTGGACGGTAGAGGCTGGAACCCTCCGTCTTTTCGAAGCCCAGCCCACTGGTGGCATTCGCCTGTGGGTCCAGATCAATGATCAAGGTCGAAATCTTCCGGGCCGCCAGGGCAGCTGCAAGGTTGATGGCGGTGGTCGTCTTTCCGACCCCGCCTTTTTGATTGGCTATCGTTAGAACAGTGGCGGACATTGCGCCGAATCCTCGTTTGCCCCATCCGTGGAGTCTAGCCTGAAGTCAGTTGATTCTGTGAGCTATTTCGAAATAACCGCGATTCACCGTTGACGCCCGCGAGCGAACTCTTGATTTTCTTTCCTTTCTATGGCGCGGTAGCCAAGTGGTAAGGCCGAGGACTGCAAATCCTCTATCGCCGGTTCGATTCCGGCCCGCGCCTCCATTTTT
>CAYOIB010000076.1:0-1242 GCA_964403935.1 uncultured Puniceicoccaceae bacterium
TCATTCGCATTGAAGGGTGGCGACAAAAGCCACCGTTCGTGAATACAACCCCGCGCCCCCCCCCGGCCGCCCCCCAACTCCTATACTCCACTCCCCCCTGCTGATGTTCCGTTTGTTCTTTCTTCGCCTGCCCCCCCACCTCGTCCTCGTATCGCGCCTTCTTCTTGGTGCCTCGCTCTTTGCGGGCGGATTCGCTCAGGGTGCCGTAGTTATCAATGAAGTGGTCGCCAGCAGCAACGAGCGCCTGCTCCAATGGGATGCTGATGGCGTTCCCCGCTTGGGGACAGGCCCAGCGTGGTATGAGCAGGCCTATAATGACAAGGCCTGGAAGGGGGCTGCGGCCCCGGTGGGCTATGGCGTCAGCGGTGTGGTAACGAATCTGTCCGGCGAAATGGGGGACGCCTACTCGCTCTATCTCCGCCAAGCCTTCACCCGTCCAGGCGGGCTCGCCGCAAACACCCGACTGTTTCTTCACATCCGTTACAGCGACGGCTTCGTCGCCTACCTCAATGGAAAGGAGATTGGGCGGCAGGCCATGGGAGCACCCAATCTCTTCGCCGCTTATGACAGCTATGCCCAGCGCCGGCAGACAACGGAAGTGACCCTTGATGTGGGCACCGTCGGCGAATGGCTCCACAACGGCGAGAACCTGCTCGCCCTTCAGGTCCACAGCCATGCCGACAACCTCAACGCCCTCTTCCTCCGAGCGGAATTGCGCGCCGGCTCCGGGGGAAGCGGACCAAGTCTGGTCGCACCCGATTCCACCTGGCAATTTTTCCCTGGAGTGATGGAGCCTTCAGGCGGTCTTTTTGACCCGACCCAACACGATCAGGAATTTGAAGATTGGATTGAGCTGCACAACACCGGTGCGGCAAACGTGAACCTCGGCGGCTGGTCACTCACGGACAAGCGGAATACCAACAACCTCTGGACATTCCCCGCTGGCACAAACCTCCCTGCGGGCGGCTACCTTCTCGTCCTGGCTTCGAGCCGCAACCTCACCAGTGCCGTTCACTCATACCTGCACACCGATTTCAGCCTTTCCAGTGATGGCGAACAAGTCACCCTGCGCGATCAGACAGGGGGAATCGTGGACCAAGTCACCTTCGGCCCACAGGACTACTTCTACAGCTTCGGCCGGGACGAGAACGGCGACTGGGGCTACCTCGCGAATGTGACGCCCGGCACAGCCAACCGTGGAATTGCCTTGAGTGGCACCGTCCTCGCCAAGCCGGCGATGCA
>CAYOIB010000076.1:1342-13482 GCA_964403935.1 uncultured Puniceicoccaceae bacterium
GGCCATCCGACGCGTTCACTCTACGCACCCCACGGCATCATGGCGCGCGACGGAGGCAATTTCAATCAAGGCTGGCGTGCGGACACCGCTGACGACTACAACCTCCCCTTTTTCCGCGGAGGCGCCTACGAGCGTCCGGGGTCATTTGAATTGCTTTACGCCAACGGCCGGACGCCCGTTCAGGCGGATGCCGGGCTCCGCATTTCGTCCAGTATCGCTTCCCGACCGGGCCTCGAAGTCAATCAATCCCCGAACGAACCCTTTGCCCTGAGGCATTCATCAGAAAAACCCTCTTTCAATATCTGGTTCCGCCCCCGCTTTTCCGGCGACCTGGAGCACGATTTTCTACCTGACGACACCGTCGAGAAATTCCGCCACATCAGGCTGCGCGCGGGGAAGAACGATATCGAATACCCTTTTGTTACGGATGAGCTCGTCCGCCGCATTTTCAAGAACATGGGGCAGCACAGCTCCCGCGGCATCTTCCACACCCTGTATATCAACGGGATCTACAAAGGTTATTACAACGCCGTCGAACGCCTGAAGGAACGCTTCTTCCAGGACTACTATGGAGGCTCCAACGAATGGGATGTCATCAAAGGCATCGCCCCGAGCCAAACGTCCGGAAACCTCTGGCGCCTGGAGGACGGCGATCTCCACGACTGGGAGGCCTTCATGGCCTTCATCGCGAACAATAACTTGGCCAATGCCGCCAATTACGCCACCGCCCAAGAGTGGATGGATATGACGAATTTCGTCGATTACATCCTCCTGAATATCTGGGTGATCACCCTCGACTGGCACATGAATAACTGGGTTGCCGCCCGCGAACGCGACAACCCTTCCGCTCAGTGGCGCTTCTTTGTTTGGGATGCTGAATGGTCCTTTAACCTGCAAGGATGGAGCCCCCCATTTCCAAGCAGGAATTACTTCCGCACGTGGCTCATGGAGGATCGCAACATGCCTCCACTCACCCTTCTGTTTTCGCGACTGCAGGCGAATTCAGAGTTCCGGATGCTCATGGCGGACCGCGCCCACTTTCACCTCTCTCATCGCGGTGCTTTAACGAACGAGCGTCTGCGCTCGGAAGTTGAAGATGTCGCCGGGGCGATGCGTCCGGCCCTCGTCGAGTTCTTTTCCTCTCGGGATATCGCCAACGGAGAGACCTTCTTTCACGCCTTTATTGACGGACGCACGAGAACAGGGGTGCTCCCTCCACAAGGCGGCGGGGATCGCTCCGCCCACCCACCACGCACCGAGACCTTCCTCCCGCATCTGGCCGAACTTGGAATGTGGCCCTCCACCCTGCCCCCGATGCTTTCGCACGCAGCCCCCATTCCGCCCACCGCCACCTTGGAAATAGATAACCCGAACAGCGGGAGTTCGACGGTCTACTACACCCTCAACGGTCAGGACCCACGCGGAAGCAGTGGGGCCATTACAGGGCAACCCTACACGAATCCAATTGCGGTCAAACCCGGCGACCGCATCCAGGCACGCATTCTCAAGGACAATATCTGGAGTGCGCTGACAGATGTTACCTTCCACCTCGACTTGCGGCCCTTGCAGCCCACTGAGATCCACTTTGCTCCACGCAATGGCAACGGCGACTACACCCCCGAGACGGCCTTCATCGAGCTCACCAACACGGCGGACCACACCCTGGATCTATCAGGGGCAAAGCTCACCGATGGGATCCGCTACAGCTTTCCAGTCTTTGGAGCCTCTGTCGCTCCGGGGGAACAAATTGTTCTCGTCGCCGATGCCTCCGCCTTTGCCGCGGCTTATCCGGGTGTCCATGTGGAAGGTGTCTTCGAATACGATCTGGGCCGCTATGGCGACCGCATTGAATTGCGTGATGCCGCCGGCAACCGAATCTGGTGGCTGCGGTACGCCGTGACGGATGGCTGGCCCCAGAAGGCTGCCCGGGAGGGCCATTCACTCGTTCTCCAGTCCCCCCAGACCCATCCCGATCTTGCCGATCCCGCGAGCTGGGCGGCACATGCCCTCAAAGGCGGTGCGCCCGGCGGTGAGAATACCATGGGTTCCGCCTTGGAGCGTTTCCTGAACGCACACTTCCCGCATCGGGTGGAAGACGAATGGGGCTTCTATACGACGAGCTGGTTTGGTCGTATAAGCACCGAGTTCTTCCCTTGGGTTTGGCACGATGAACACCGCTTCCTCTATTTTCCGGAAGGCGGATCCATCGAAGGTGCCTGGATCTTCGATCCCCTCATCAATACCTGGTTGTGGACAAGTGCTGTCGTCCATCCTGTCTTCTACGATGCAAACGGGGAACGTTGGCTGTCCTATTCCGAAGGCTCGACCTTGCCGCGTTGGTTCTGGGATTTCGAACTCGGTTTGTGGTTGGAGCTTTAGCCGCCACAGGTCGGGCCGTTCACTCCGCAGCGATCCACAGGCTCTGCCTACGCTGAGTCCACGCCGACAGAGAGCATCGTAAAGTCGCCAAACTCGACTTTTCCGTTTGCACGCAGGCTCGCAGCGCCCCAGCGTTTGCCGTCATGCATGATATGAAGGAGCTGGCCCCGGAGCGTACGCAACTGGCTCTCGACGCCCTGACGACTCAGATCGAAGCCTTTTTTGCCGATGCTCCGGAGGCCGAACTGGTTGCCATCGCCGATGGCGCGATCCCCCTCGTACACTACCTTGCCGGACGCCTTTCCGTCCCGCGCCGGGTCGGCCTGCTAAATGCCTCTTTTCATCGCGACGATGTCGGCATCAAACCCATTCCAAAGGCCTTTCAGCCAACCGATCTTCCCTTCGATGTCGAAGGGGCTCAGGTTCTTCTCATCGATGATGTCTTTGCCACAGGCCGCACCGTCCGGGCCGCACTCAATGAGCTCTTCGACCACGGCCGGCCAAGCCTCGTCCGTCTGGGGGTTCTTGTCGACACCGGCCACCGACGCTTTCCCTTTCAACCCGATTTCACTGGCCTTTCCCTCCCCATCGGGCACAGCACCCGCGTGAATGTAAGACCGGCTCCAACCGGAGCAGAAGTCCCACTCGTTATCGGGCTGACATCCACTTCCGGCCCCGATACGCCTTCTTCCTCATTGCCACTATGACCGACGCCGACACCTGGAAGCGCAAGGACCTGATTTCGATCGAAGATCTCGAACGCGACGAGATCGAGATGATCCACGCCCTTGCTGCCCGTTTCAAACAGACCCTCAGGAGAACCCAGAAGAAGCTTCCGACGCTTCGGGGGAAGACCATCATCAACCTCTTCATCGAGCCGAGTACCCGGACACGCATCGCCTTTGAGATCGCGGCCAAGCGACTCGGGGCCGACGTCACCCTCGTGGAGCAACAGGCCAGCAGCCTGATCAAGGGAGAGTCCCTGCGCGATACCGCCCAGGTCATTCAGGCTCTGAACGCCGACATGATCATCCTTCGCCACGCTGCTGCCGGTTCGGCCCTCTACCTCAGCCGCCTGCTTGATATCCCTGTAATCAATGCGGGCGATGGTGCCCATGAACACCCCACACAGGCCCTCCTCGATACCTTCACAATGAAGGAGAAACTCGGCTCCCTCGAAGGACGGAAGATCACCATTCTCGGCGATATCCTCTTCAGCCGGGTGGCGCGCTCCAACATGTGGGCACTCCAAAAGCTAGGGGCAAAGGTAACCTTGGCGGGGCCCGCAACACTCGTGCCCGATGCCTTCGGAGATTTTGGGGTCACCGTCGAACACGACCTGAAGCGCGCCTTGGCGGATGCCGACGTTGTCATGCTTCTTCGCATCCAACATGAACGCCAGTCTTCAACCCATTTTCCCAGTCTCGGAGAATATCAATCCCTCTTCGGTCTGAGCGCCCTGCGCGCAGCTTGGCTGAAACCCGATGCCTTGATCATGCATCCGGGCCCCGTTAACCGGGGCGTCGAGATCGACAGTGAAGTCGCCGATGGCGCACAATCCGTCATTCTGGAGCAGGTGACCAACGGCATCGTCACGCGCATGGCCGTGCTTTACCTGTGCATGAGTGCGGCCGCCGGGCGGAAGGAAAACCATGAGTAAAATTGTGCATATCAAGGGGGGTCGGGTGATCGATCCCGCCAACAAACAGGACGAAATTGGCGATGTCTTCATTCGTGCGGGTCGCTTCGTTGCTTCACTCACCCCGGAGGAAATCCAAACCGCTGAGGTCATTGATGCAACGGGCCGCGTGGTAGCACCGGGGCTCGTGGATATTCACGTCCACCTCCGCTACCCTGGGCAAACGCATAAGGAAGATATTCAAACAGGAACCCGGGCTGCCGTTGCCGGTGGGTTTACCTCCGTGGTTTGTATGCCGAATACGTCGCCCCCCGCTGACAACCCCGGAACGATTCAACGCATCCGCTCAGCGACCGCGAGCCATGCCGTAGCCAAGGTCTACCCAACCGGATGCCTTACCCTCGGGATGAAGGGGGAGGCCCTTGCCCCCATCGGATCCCTTCAGAAAGCAGGCGTTGTTGCCGTCACCGATGATGGGGCCTGCGTGCAGAGCAACGAGCTCATGCGCCGTGCAGTCGAGTATGCAACCATGTTTGGGCTGCCCATCATGGACCATTGCCAGGATGCTTCCATGACCCGAGGGGCCGTCATGAATGAAGGCTACTGGTCATTGCGACTCGGCCTGAAGGGTTGGCCAAGCTCAGCTGAAGACATCATTATCGCCCGCAACGTCATCCTCTCCAGCTATACCGGAGCCCGCATCCACATGCAGCACGTCAGCACGGAGTATGGTATCGACATGATCCGTCGGGCAAAGAGCCGGGGCATTCGAGTCTCCGGTGAAGCGATGCCGCACCATCTCTTCTTCACCGACGAGGCCTGCAAAACCTACGACACCAACTTCAAGATGAACCCGCCTCTCCGCACAGAGGCCGACCGCCAGGCATTGATCGAGGGTGTCCTCGACGGGTGTATCGAAATTCTCGCGACGGACCATGCCCCACACACCCCTGATGAGAAGGACCGCGAGTTCGACTACGCTCCCTTCGGAATCATTGGCATGGAAACAGCCCTGAGCGTTTTTCTCGAAGTCTTCCACCAGCCAAAGCTCTGCGACCTTTCCTTCCTTCTCGCCCGCCTCACCCACAAGCCCGCTGAACTGCTCGGCCTCGATGCCGGAACCCTCTCCGTGGGTGCCCCCGCCGATGTTGTGATCTTTGATCCCGGTGAAGCATGGACGGTCGATGCCAATCGTTTCCAAAGCCGGTCGAGAAACTGCCCATGGCACGGCATGAACCTTCATGGACGCATCCACCGCACCTTGGTAAACGGGACCACAGTCTGGGACGGAGAACGCATTCTCGTTGATAAGATCGATCAGGTTCCACCCGGCCCAGCGAGCCCCTCAACATGAACTCGATGCTCGGGGATGAGCTGCTGAGCAACGGGGCCGCCCTGTATCTGTCCGGCTTCGGCCTCCTTGGCGTCATCTCACTGATCGCTCTCGGCATCTGGCTCGCCTATGGCAATCGCCCGCCTTTTCCCGGCGTCGCTCCGTGGAAGATTCGGGGAATCGACTTTGCAACCTTCATTCTGGCGCTCTGTTCCTGCGTCCTCATGGCCGGCCTTCTGATGCAGTTTCTCGTCGGCACGCCGTCCGAGGATACAGAGACACCGGGAATGGGGATCAGTATCGCAACGGGGCTATTTATGCAGGCTGGCTTCCTGGCGGTCTTTCTCCTTTTTCGCAGCCACCTGAGAAACAACGACGAACGATCCCTCAACCTGGCACCCAAATCAATTGCTCATTCAGCGGGGCTTGGTCTGCTTTGCCTTCTCGCCACCTGGCCGTTTGTCGCTTTGGGAAGCGCCGCCTGGTACATTCTCCTCACCTACCTCAAGAGCTTGGGCCTTGATCTGGACCTGACACCGCAAGACCCGGTGGAAATGTTCTTTGAGGCAGATAAGATAACTTATAGCCTCGCCCTTGTCTTTCTGGCCATTGTCGTCGCCCCCATCGCGGAAGAGTTTGTCTTTCGAGCAGGAATCTTTCGTTACCTTCGCGGGCACCTGCCCCTGCTGGCCGCCGCCGCCCTGAACGGACTGATTTTTGGTGTGATTCATGCCAATCTCCAGAGCTTTCTGCCTCTGGCTATCCTCGGGGCATTCCTTTGCCTCGCCTACGAGTGGACGGGAGACATCAAGGTTCCGATAGTCTTCCACGCAGCTTTCAATTTGAATACCGTTATCATTATCTATCTCCAACGATGAATCCGATCGCCGCAACACCGACGGATCGGATTTCCACCCTGGGGGAGGTCGCACTGCTCAAGCGAATGCGGGCATGGTTTGGAGCCTCCATGCCTCCGTCCCCCGAAGGCATGGGCGACGACTGTGCCGTTTTAAAACGTGCGGCGGGCAACCTCCTCGCAGCTGACAGCCTCCTGCGGGGTCGTCATTTTGACGATCATGCGGATCCCGCTCAGGTCGGGGCAAAGTTGCTCCTTCGAAACCTCAGTGACATTGCCGCGATGGGCGGCGAACCGCAATATGCCCTCATCAGCGGATTTCTCCCCCCTGACACAAGCTTGCAATGGTTAGAACGTTTCTGTCGGGGCATGTCCACCTGCGCCGCCGAGTATTCCACCGCCCTCGTCGGCGGGGATCTCACCGAATCGGTTGAAGGCCCCGGCTTCAGTCTGGCCATCGCCGGCCAGGCCAAGCGACCCCTCCTGCGCACCGGCAGCCATCCGGGCGATTCCATCTGGGTCACGGGATTCCTTGGCGGAAGTATTCTCGGCCGCCACTTGTGCTTTCCCGCACGCATTCCGGAGGGACGCTGGCTCGCACAACGGCAGGAGATTCACGCGTGCATGGACCTGACCGATGGCCTTGGCAAGGACCTGCACGCCCTGCTACAGGGCGGGTTGGCCGCCGCACTCGACATCCAATCCATCCCTGTAAGCCGCGATGCCCGCCTCTGCGCCGAGCGTTCCGGACTCCCGCCTCTGCACCATGCCTTGAACGATGGCGAAGACTACGAACTGCTCTTCACGCTGGGCGTCGGGACGGATCCGGACGACTTCAAACGTCAGTGGAACCAGGCCTTCGACACTCCAATTAGCTGTATTGGCGTCATCCGGCCGCTTGAGCACCACCCGGTGTTTGACGCCACCACGGGCAATGCCATCGATTCCGCCCATGGATACACTCACTTTGGATGATCTCCACCGGGGCGTGCTGACCTGCAGCCCCGAAGAAACCGAAGCCCTTGGGGAAAGGCTCGCCTGCCTCGTCCCCGACGATACCTGGCTCGCCCTCTACGGGGATCTCGGTGCGGGGAAAACAACATTCTCCCGCGGGTTTGCCCGGGGGCTCGGCATCAAGGTCGATATCACCAGCCCGACCTTTGCCATTTATGTGCCTTACCATGGGAAAGAGCGACAGCTCGTCCACATGGATGCCTATCGGCTAAACGGCCCAGAAGCTCTGGATGGGCTCATGCTCGACGACATCCTGCAGCCTCCGTTCGTCATTCTTCTCGAATGGCCGGAACGGATTGCCGCCGCCCTTCCACCCGACACCTGGCACCTGGATCTGGAGACCGTTGATCCCGATTCCCGCCGACTGCAACTGCGCCCCGTTGCCTCCTGACCCTGTGGGCGCGGCCCTTACAAATGAACCGGGGCCGATTCCAGTGCACGAAAACGCTCGACCAGCAGGTCCACCATCGCTGGATGCGTCCCCAGCAATTCTGCCCGGTGACACCGGAGCCCCGCCTGATCCCGCTCCGCTTGCGCACAAATGCGGGCCACGTCCCCCCCGTCCCCCGCATGGCGCCCCGGCGAAAGAAAAAGCGGACCCACCACAACATCGCCCTGATTGTAGCCAGCCTGATGCAGTCGAGCCTCCAGCAACGGTTCGTTAAAGTCGTATTGCGCACCGTCGCGACGCTCCATTGAAGCCGCTCCAACCCGGGCGACTTCGGTCCCCAGAAGCAGGCTCACCTGACCCGCAATATAGTTTCGCACGTAAGCGACGGTCGCCACCGGCGAGCCATGATCCACCAACACCACCGGAGGGCGTTCGAGCCCTTTGCTTCCGATACAGCTACGGATATTATCTGCCGAAATCCGAGCCAGTCCGGCATCCATCTCCGCATCTCCATTGAAGAGAAACGGTGCCCGACAAACCGAAAAAACACCATACTCCGCTCGCAGGCGCGCAAGACGCTCCGGCATGTAATTCATCAGCGCCCGCGTTGGCCCGATGAAAAACGGGATAATTGAAAATGATCTCTCACCTTCTTGAAGGGCCGCCTTCGTGTAGCGCTCCCACGTCAACCCCGACTCGCCCCCAAGCTCTGCCGGGTCGATCTTGCTCGAGTGCAAGAGCGATACCGCTTCGATCGTCTCCCCCACCCGTTCGCTGACCGCTCGCGCCAACCGGCGCAGATTCAAGTAGGAGGCGGCCGCCAACGTCCCGTTGTCTACCAGAAGGTACTTCATGTGCCCTCAGTGATCCGAGTTGAACCAGCTCAAGGATTCCCCAAAAGCCGCCACTTCGCCAACAATCACCACCGCCGGGGCTTCAAGTCCCGCTGCAGCCACACGTTGACTGATGTCGTCCAAGGTTCCTCCAACGGATCGCTGCCTGGGCGTCGTCCCCCACTGCACGACGGCGACGGGTGTCTCCGGACGCCGCCCGCCCGCAATCAATTCCTTCGTAATCTCGGCCAGCCGTCCCATCGCCATATAAAGCACGAGCGTGGCATCCGTCGCCGCATGGCCCCGCCAGTCCACCGTCGCCGAATCTGGGCCCTTCTCAACCGCCTCATGCCCGCTCAGAAACGTCACGGAGGCGCTAACCGACCGATGCGTCAGCGGAATCCCTACATAGGAGGCGCACCCGAGCGCCGCCGTCACCGCCGGAACAACTTCAAATGGAATACCCGCCGCCCGCAGAGCCAACGCCTCCTCGCCCCCACGGCCAAAGATAAATGGATCGCCCCCCTTCAAGCGCACGACCTGCTTCCCCGCCCGAGCCAGCTTCACCAACAACGCCTCGATCTCCACTTGAGGCAGCGAATGAAATCCCGCCCGCTTCCCCACACAGATCCGCTCGCTCCCAGCCTTTACCCACTCCAGAAGATCATCACTCACAAGGTAGTCGTACACCAGCACGTCGCAGACCTCGATCAGCCGCTTCGCCTTCAGCGTCACCAACTCAGGATCACCCGGGCCCGCTCCCACCAAATACACTTTTCCTGCCGCCTCCATTCCTGAAAATTCCTTTCTTCAACTTTCCGTTTGCACTTCCAGCCTTAATTTGCAGTATTCGACCTAAATGACTCAAGTTAAAACCAGCCCTGTGATTTCTTCTTCATCCGCGAGCAGAATCGAGCCTCTCGAAGAAATCAACGCCAGGCTCTCGACCGCTGATGCAGAAAAGCGCATCCAATGGGCTGTTGAGACTTATGGCGAGAAGCTCATTCTCTCGACCAGCTTTGGAACGCATTCGGCTCTCATGCTCTACCTTGTCACCCGGATTGCGCCGAGAATCCCTGTCGTTTTCATCGATACCGGCTATCTTTTTCCGGAGACATATCGTTTTGCCGAAGAACTGCGGGAGCGATTCGACCTCAACCTGCACACGTACGTGCCCAGAATGAGCGCGGCCCATCAGGAAGCCGTTTACGGAAAGCTCTGGGAAGACGGAGCAGCTGGGCTCGAAAAGTATGGCCGTATCAACAAGGCCGAACCCATGAATCGAGCCCTGCAGGCACTCGGTGCTGAGGCTTGGCTCAGCGGCCTGCGCCGATCTCAGGCAAAGAGCCGCCAGAGCCTTCCGGTGGTGGATCGTCAGGGAAGGACCTGCAAAGTTCATCCCATCATTGATTGGGATGAGCGTCAGGCTTACTACTTCATGCAGGAACACAGCCTCCCGTTTCACCCACTCTGGGAGCAAGGTTATGTGAGTATCGGCGACTGGCACAGTACCCGGCCTCTCCAGCCCGGCCTGAGCCCCGAAGAGACCCGCTTCAACGGGGTAAAGCGGGAGTGCGGTCTCCATGAAGCTTCCGGACAGGCCGATTGGCAGATCTGACGGAAACAAACAGCCTGCTCAACTGACTTCCTTCATCCAAGGTATTCGCGGCAGCGTTCGGGCATCAACCTGAGTGGGCCGCGACCTGCCAGGAGCTGGAAATGACCTTGCCTTGAAGGGACGTGAAGGAAACCTTCAACCCTTTACACGCTACCATGGACGCCTTCGAAACCCTCAAACGCAATGCCACCGCTATCTACAGCGAGGAAGAGTTGCGTGAACGCCTGAAAACCGGCCGCCCCCTGCGCGTCAAACTGGGAGTCGACCCCACCCGGCCCGATCTGACCTTCGGCCACATGGTGGTCTTCAACAAGCTACGGCAATTCCAGGACCTTGGCCATACCGCAGTCCTTATTATTGGTGACTTCACAACCTTGATCGGCGACCCGAGCGGACGTTCTGCCACCCGGCCTATCCTCTCCCGCGATGAGATTCAGGCCAATGCCCAGACCTACGTCGAACAAGCTTACCATATTCTCGACCGTGAAAAGACCGAGGTCCGGTTCAACAGCGAATGGTTCGACAAGATGGGTTTTGAAGACTGCCTGCGCCTTGCCCGCCAGATGACAGTTGCCCGGATGTTGGAGCGCGACGATTTCGCCAAGCGTTACGCGGCCCACAGTCCTATTTCGATCGTGGAGTTTCTTTATCCTTTGGTCCAGGGCTATGATTCCCTCATGATCGACGCCGATATTGAACTGGGTGGAACGGACCAGACCTTCAACTGTCTTGTCGGACGGCAGATCCAGCGCGAAGCGGGAAAGTCCGGCCAGATCGTGCTCACCCTTCCACTCCTCGTGGGGACCGACGGCGTCAAGAAGATGTCAAAGTCGCAGGACAACTACATCGCCTTCAACGATTCACCGAAGGAGATGTTTGGGAAGATCATGTCGATCGATGATGGTGTCATGTGGGACTACTACCGTCTTCTCCTTTTGACGCCTGAGGAGGAGATCAACCGGCTTCGACAGGGGCACCCGATGCAGGCAAAGAAACAGCTGGCCCGGTCGCTCACGGACCGCGTCCATGGTGCACCTGCGGGGCAGCTTGAGCTTGAACAGTTTGAGAAGGTTTTCTCTAAAAAGGAGCAGCCGGACGAGATGCCACTCTTTCAATGGACGGCCTTGGCTGAAGAGAGCTCGCAGACACTGGTCAATTTGTTGGCCGCCACCCGGCTGTTTCCAAGCAAGAAAGAAGCGCGGCGATTGGTTGAACAGGGTTCGGTTCGGCTCGACAATGAGCGCGTGGCCGACCCCATGCAGACGATCGATCGACCGACTGGAGCCCTCGTTGTTCAAGCGGGCAAGCGGATCTTCTTCCGAATCCAGGGTTGAGGTCGCAGAACGACAAGTGGCCTGACAGGACCGTTCTACCAATCAATCACTTCGGGCTTCACCCCGTTGCGAGCCTCAAGGTAGAAGCTCTCCCAGAGTATGGCCGCCTTGTCTATTGAAAAGCGTTCCTCAGCAGAAGCCCGTGCTCGCTGCGCCGCCTCCAATCGCGCTCCCGGATCTGTCAGGATACGATCAACCGCATCCTGATCCTCCAATGGAAGACACGTTCCCTCGCCCAGGCTTGGGAAAGCCTGCGCCACCTGTTTCGACAAAAGCACCGGCAGCCCCGCTGCCAGCGCTTGAAAAATGGAAACGGGAACGGGAACGGGAAGAGCTTCGTCGTCGCCTGCAGCCAGAAAAACATCAGCCGCTCCATAATAGGGAGCCACGTTATTCTCCCGAGAAACCCGCTTCAACGCCGTTTCCAGGTTGCGCTCATTGACCTGGCGTTCCCATTCATCATTCCAGTCGTCCGATCCAATCCAGACGAAGCGCACCTGGGGGTGCCGTTCCTTAAGGCGCTGGACAATGTCCAGAAAACAATCCGGATCCTTCGGGGGCGTCGCGGGTCCAACCGCCGCCACAAGGACCTGCGCAGAAGAAACACCCAAAGCTTCGCGTACAACCCGCCCCTGCTCCTGCAGCGATGAAAGCTTTGGAAGGGACACACCGTTTGGAACAGAGCGGATGGGAACTCGGTCACCCAGAAAGGCATGGAGCTCCCGGTAACGGTTGTCAGCTAG
>CAYOIB010000077.1:0-13333 GCA_964403935.1 uncultured Puniceicoccaceae bacterium
GCGTGCAGGGGGCAAGTAATATCTTACCTGGTAGGTTATTGTCTGTTCGGCCGGTGGGTTGCGGTGGGAAACAAGGGCAGGTGTCTCGCACCGGCCAGGTTGGGGGTCGAAGATGGGGTAGGGGCGGTTGGGAGCGGATTAGGGCTGGTCAATTTCGGGAGGATCCTTTGGCTGGATTCCGGAGCGTTTCGAAAAACGTTTCGACGATATTACCCCGAGATCATTTTACCGATGAAGCCAAAGCAGATTGACACCGTTGTTCAGGCGCTGGACGCCTTTCATATCGAGATTCCCTCTTGGGGATTTTCTGACACCGGAACGCGTTTCGGGAAGTTTTCCCAAGACGCCTCCGCGATTGATTTGGCTGACAAGTTGAAGGATGCAGGGACGGTGCACCGCCTGACGGGGAGTTGCCCGACGGTGGCGGTTCACGTCTTGTGGGACTTTCCAAACGGGCTCGCTGACGCGAAGTCGGTCCCGGCGCTCGCGGAGGAGCACGGCATTCGGATCGGGTCGATCAATCCAAACCTTTTCCAGGACCAAGAATACAAGTTTGGCAGCTTTTGTCACAGTGACGCGTCGGTCCGCAAGCAAGCGCTCGACCACGCGTTGGAGTCGGTGGAGCTCGGGCAGCTGGTGGGCAGTCATGCCGTCTCGATGTGGTTTGCTGACGGGACGAACTATCCGGGGCAGGAAAGCATCCGTGCCCGCAAGGGTCGCATGGCGGAAGGTCTTCGGGCCATGCATGAGAAGCTGTCGCCGGAGCAAGTCCTGCTTGTGGAGTACAAGCCTTTCGAGCCGGCTTTCTATGCCACCGACATCGCCGATTGGGGCATGGCCTACATTCTTGCCAAAAAGACCGGGCCGCAGGCGAAGGTTCTTGTCGACACGGGTCATCACTACACGAGTCAGAACATTGAGCAGATCGTGGCCTGGCTTCTTGACGAGGGTATGCTCGGTGGTTTCCACTTCAATGATCGGCGCTATGCCGACGACGACCTCACGCTCGGATCGATTGATCCCTACCAGATCTTCCGGATTTTTCATGAGATCCACAGCTATGCGGCGGATTCAGGGAGTACCCCGGACCTGGCCTACATGATTGACCAGTCTCACAACATTAAGCCGAAGATGGAGGCGACGGTGCAGACAGTGATGATGGCGCAGGAGCTTTATGCCAAGGCGGCGCTGGTTGATCCGAAAGCCCTTCGCAGCGCTCAGGATGCTCATGACGTCGTTGCCGCCGAACTTCAGCTGAAGGAGGCCTTCTTCACGGAGGTGAGACCGGCGCTTGAAGTATGGCGGAAGCAAAACAACCTGCCGGCGGACCCTCTCGCGGAGCTTCGCACGAGTGGCTACATAAAGACGGTTGGGCAGGAGCGTGCCGCGCGCAGGAAGGCACTCGGACTCTCCGGGGGCAGCTCCTACGCGTAACGGGCGAGGATCCAGAGAAGCAAGCAGCCTGCTGAGTGGGCGAAGAGGAAACGACGTCGGCGGCGTTGCTGCTGCTGGGGTGGGGGATTTGGCCAGAGACGTGTCCTCGGGGCTGTACGTATACCGTGCAACCACCGAAGGCATACAGGCATATTCGCCTCAAATGGCTTAAATAGATCGGGCCTGCCCTCGTCAGAAGGCAGGCCCGATCTCAAGGAATGGACAGTTTTCTTTGCCGCCGTCGGCACCCCCTCACTCAAAGGTGTGGGCTGGAAGCTGCTTCTGGACTTTGTTCTGGGCCAGTTCGACAAAGGCTGGCACGCCCTGTTCGCGTGGGACCTCAACTTCTCCCTGGATGAGCGGAAGCGCATACTTCATGAACTGATAGTTCAAGGATACACCGTCATCGTTGATCCAGTTTGCCGGAAGGTGCTTCACGCCGTTGGCAACTTCGCTCAGGTCTGCCAACCCGGTTTCGCAGGTATAATTCTCTGTTTCGCCGCGCACGAGGGTCACCATCTTGTCCGTGATTCCCTTGAGGGCGGCCTGAACCGCAGCCTGGCCCGCCATGTAAGCTTCATTGCTATCGGTGAGGGAGGCTCCGGTGGCAGCGGCACGTTGGGTATGACCGAGGCGGGCGGAGCGGGTCTTGATGCCGCTGGCGTGCTGGTCGATCAGATTCTTCAGATAGTCCCCAACCCCACCGAGCTGGCTGTGGCCAAAGTTGTCCGAGGTGGTATCGGCGGTCGCGAGGTAGTTGCCATTCTGATCGATGAGACCTTCTCCCACGACGATAAAGCAGAAGCGCTCGCGCTTGAGCACGGCGGCGACATCATCGAGAAACTTGTTCGGATCGAAGGCGACCTCGGGCAGGTAAATGAGGTGTGGCGGGTCATTCGGGTGGTCCCGACGCTTGGCCAGGGTTGATCCCGCAGCGATCCATCCGGCGTTGCGGCCCATGACCTCCAGGATGTGCACCGTGTCGTGCTGACCCATGGAGGCCGCGTCACATGAGAGTTCACGGACCACGTTCGAGATGTGCTTGATCACCGAACCGTAGCCCGGAGCGTGGTCGGTGACGACCAGGTCGTTATCCACCGTCTTCGGGATTCCAATGACTCGCATTTCCCACCCGGCGGAGGCCACATACTTCGAAATTTTGTCTGCCGTGTCCTGGCTGTCATTCCCTCCAATATAAAAGAAGTAGCGAATCTCGTGCGCTTGGAAGACCTGGAGAACACGTTGGAAATCAGCTTCGCGGCGCAACTTGAAACGGCAGGTGCCGAGGGCGCTTCCAGGGGTGTAACGCAGCCCGCGAATGGTCCGCTGCGACTCCTCTGCCAGGTCGACAAGTTCTTCCCGCAGAATCCCTTCGATGCCGTGCAGGCCACCATAGATCTCCTCGATGCACTCGTGGTTGAGGGCTTCGCTGATCACGCCGGCGAGGCTGGAATTGATGACGGCTGTAGGGCCGCCACTTTGTGCTACAAGTATATTTCCGTTAAGTTCCGAAGGCATGAGCTGCTATAGAGTTAAACGGCGAACCTTGGTCCTTCCCGCTCCCAAGGCAAATTCTTTCTCGGGGCCAATCCCCCTGATTTGCCTCTCGACCTTGCCGTCATTTCGTTCCGGCAGATCCCTTTTGGGACCCTTCATTGGCGGCCATTTCTCCCCCTCACAGCAGGGAATGCGGCGGGTATCCAGCTTGACTATTTATCAACGTATCCGGATGTTTTGATCCATGACTGTTAGCAGAGAGATCCGTGCGGACCGTACCGCCGCCTTGAAAGCCCTCCTTAGAGAGCGCGTCGTTTTGCTCGACGGTGGCATGGGGACGGAAGTTCAGGCCCGCAAGCTGGGGGCCGAGGCCTTCACCTCAGAGCGCTTCAAGGGCCATCCGGTCGAATTGAAGGGCAACAATGATCTTCTTGTTCTCACCGCGCCCGAGGTGGTGGAGGACATTCACCGCTCATTTCTGGAGGCGGGTTCGGATATCATCGAGACCAACACCTTTAATGCCACCCGGATTGCGCAGACCGATTACCAGCTTCAGGACCTGGCCTACGAAATCAATGTGGAAGCGGCTCGTCTTGCCCGCGGGGTCGCGGATGCATTCATGGCGTCCCATCCGGATCGAACGGTTTTTGTCGCCGGAGGCATCGGTCCAACCAACCGCACCGCCTCCCTCTCGCCGGACGTCAACAATCCGGGTTTCCGCGCTGTGACCTTCAAACAGTTGGCGGAGGCTTATAAAGAGCAGGCCCGGGGGCTGATCGACGGAGGCGTGGACACGCTCCTGATTGAGACGATTTTTGATACTTTGAACGCAAAGGCGGCGATTTTTGCCCTTGAGGGTCTGTTTGATGAGCTGGGCTTCCGGGTGCCGGTCCAGATCTCTGTAACCATTACAGATGCCTCGGGTCGGACGCTCTCGGGCCAGACCGTGGAGGCTTTCTGGACGTCGATCGAGCACGCCAATCCCTTGAGCGTGGGTATCAATTGCGCGCTCGGGGCGAATGAGATGCGGCCTTATGTGGAGGAGCTTTCGCGACTGGCGACTTGCTACACGAGCTGCTACCCGAACGCGGGTCTGCCGAATGCTTTTGGCGAGTATGACGACACGCCTGAAAACATGGGCACGCTCCTGGAGAACTTCGTCGAAGAAGGCTGGTTGAACATTGTCGGTGGGTGCTGTGGGACGCGTCCGGCGCACATCGCGGAGATTGCACGTCGGGTGAAGCACCATTCTCCGCGGGCGATCCCGGATTTGAAACCGATAACGCGTTATTCAGGGCTCGAGGTTTCGAAGCTTGATGGGGAGAGGACGGCCTCCTTCTTCATGATCGGCGAGCGCACCAATGTAACGGGGTCCCCGCGGTTCAAGAAGCTGGTGAAGGAGGACAATTTTGATGCCGCTCTCGAAGTGGCACGCCAGCAGGTCGAGAATGGTGCGAACATGATCGACATCAATTTCGATGAGGGTCTGTTGGATAGCGAGGCCTGCATGATCCGCTTTCTGAACCTGATTGGTTCCGAGCCGGATATCTCAAGGGTGCCAATCATGCTCGACTCCTCGCGCTGGAGCGTTCTCGAAGCCGGCCTTCAGTGCGTTCAGGGCAAGCCCGTGGTCAATTCGATCAGTCTCAAGGAAGGGGAGGAGGCATTTCTTCAACAGGCGCGGCTGATCCGGCGCTACGGCGGGGCAGTTGTCGTGATGGCCTTCGATGAAGAGGGCCAGGCGGCAACGAGGGATGAGAAGGTGCGCATCTGTAAGCGGGCTTACGATCTGCTGACCAAGAAGGCGGATTTTCCAGCCGGAGACATCATCTTCGACCCGAATATCCTCACCGTCGCAACGGGGATGGAGGAGCACAACCGCTATGCTCTCAACTTCATCGAAGCCATCGCCGAGATCAAGAAGGTGTGTCCTGGGGTCAGGATCAGCGGAGGTGTATCCAATATCTCATTCTCTTTTCGGGGAAACAATCGTGTGCGCGAAGCCATGCACAGCGTTTTCCTCTTCCATGCGATTAAGGCCGGATTGGACATGGGCATCGTGAACGCCGGCATGCTGGCGGTCTATGAGGATATCGATCCAGTCCTGCGCGATCACATTGAGGATGTATTCTTTGATCGCCGCCCCGATGCCACCGACCGCCTGATCGACCTGGCAGAGCAGTTCAAGGGCGAGCAGCGCGAACAGGCCGATCAATCGGAGAAGCTGGCCTGGCGAAAGGGAACGGTTGCCGAGCGATTGACCTATGCCATCCGCCATGGTGTGACCGATTACGTGGAGGATGACACCGAAGAGGCCCGGCAATCCTTTGATCGTCCACTCGAAGTCATCGAAGGCCCGCTCATGGACGGGATGCGGGTGGTGGGGGATTTATTCGGTGCCGGGAAAATGTTTCTTCCGCAAGTGGTCAAGAGCGCACGCGTGATGAAGCGGGCCGTGGCCTACCTGATACCTTTTATGGAAGCGGACCGTGAGAAGCACGGAGAAGCGGCGCAGAGCAATGCCGGCACCATCGTCCTCGCCACGGTCAAGGGGGATGTGCATGACATCGGCAAGAATATCGTCGGGGTGGTTTTGGCCTGTAACAACTACGACGTGCACGATCTCGGCGTCATGGTGGCCTGCGAGAAGATTCTTCAAAAGGCGCGTGAAGTGAAGGCCGATGTCATCGGGCTGAGTGGGCTCATCACGCCCTCGTTGGACGAGATGGTGCACAATGCCGGTGAGATGGAGCGCGAAGGATTCAAGGTTCCATTGCTCATCGGCGGGGCGACGACATCGAAAGCCCACACGGCGGTCAAGGTGGAGCCAGCTTACACCGGAGCCACCGTACACGTGCTGGATGCTTCTCGGGTGACGGGTGTTGTATCCAGGTTGCTGAATCCGAACACCGCCCAGGCGGCGGCTGAAGAGTTTCGGGCGGAGAACGCCGTGCAGCGGGAGCGTCACCAGAACCGGCAGAAGGGGGAGGACCTCCTGGCTTATGCCGAAGCCAACGAGAATCGGCGCACCTTCGACTGGAGCCAGGCCGATCTGCGTCGACCTGCGCAGTTCGGGCTGGTGGTCGAAGAGAACATTCCCCTCGATGAAGTGGCTGCCATCATCGACTGGTCACCTTTCTTCTGGGCGTGGGAACTGCGGGGAACTTACCCGAAAATTCTGTCTCACAAGAAATATGGGGAGGAAGCGACCAAGATCTTCAAGGAGGTGCGCCGCCACCTCGACCAGATCGTGCAAGAAGGCATCTTCAAGCCGCGTGCTGTCTGGGGACTCTGGGAGGCAAATGCTGAAGGGAATGACGTCCACTTCTACTCCCAGCCAGGCAGTGACGAACGCTTGACCACCTTCCACTTCCTTCGCCAGCAGAAGCGGAAGGTCGCTCCGGGCGACAACCCGGCCAACGTGGCTTGCTCCGATTTCATCGCCCCCGCCTCGAGCGGAAGGCGCGATGTTGCCGGCGCCTTTGCTGTGACCGCAGGTCCCGAAGCCGAGATCTATGCCAAGACCTTTGAGGATCAGAATGATGATTACACCTCCATCATGATCAAAGCCTTGGCGGACCGTATCGCCGAAGCTCTGGCAGAGTGGCTTCACCGGAAGGTCCGGAAGATCTGGGGCTTTCCCAATGAAGACGCGCTCACCCTGGAAGACCTCGTCAAGGAGCGCTACCGCGGCATTCGGCCAGCCCATGGCTATCCGGCGACGCCCGATCACACCGAGAAGGGCATCCTTTGGGATCTTCTCAATGCAGAGCAGAATGTCGGGATCAAACTCACGGAGAGCTACGCCATGTGGCCAGGTTCGTCCGTCAGCGGCCTCTATATCGGGCATCCGGAGGCGGCCTACTTCAATATCGGGACGATCGGAGAAGATCAGCTGATTGATTACGCCGAGCGGAAGAACATTCCGCTCGATACTATGCGCAAGTGGTTGTCTCCGAATCTGCTTTAGGCCATTATAGGAGATGACTTTCTCGATCATCGCGCGCTGTCCTGAAAGCGGACAGTTCGGGGTGGCCGCGGCGACCGCCTTGCCGGCGGTTGGAAAGCTTGTCACCCATGCCTATGCGCGGGCGGGGGCCGTCGCCACGCAGGCTCACCTGAATCCCTATATCGGGATACAGGGTCTGGCGTATTTGCGGGATGACTACACAGCAGGCCAGATCGTCGAACGGTTGAGGAAGAAGGACCCCTATGCCCAGTGGCGACAGTTCGGGGTGGTCGATCGGTGGGGCTTCTCTGTCGCCTTTACGGGTCAGGAGTGCCTGTCGTGGGCGGGTCATCGGACACGCCAAAATCTCAGCGTGCAAGGGAATCGTCTCGTTGGCCCCAATGTCTTGCGCGCTATGGAAGAGCGCTTTCTCGAGACCCAAAGCGAACCCTTCCCGACACGCTTCATCAAGGCGCTGGAAGCCGGGGCAGAGGCTGGGGGCGACCGCGAGGGTGAAGCCTCGGCGACAATCTTTATCGTCGATACCGAATTGTACCCACTCTGGGACATCCGGGTTGATGAGCACGATAAACCAATCGAGGAATTGCACCGTCTCTACAGGGTGTTTCAGGAGAAGGTTGTGCCTCACATCAGGAAGATGCCGGTGATGAATCAGAAGGATGGCGAACGCGGTGATATCCACATCTAGCGGTCGATCTGAGGTTTCAGCGAGAAGGCAGTCGCATCGCATGGACGAGGAGCAGGAGTGTCGACAGCGCGAGTCCAGGCCAGATCACGAGAGACGATTGCGTATGAAGAAACGCCTGGTTCTGCTTTAGAATCGCGCCGAGCTCGGGAAAATCTGAATTGCCGATCAGGCCGATGAAGGCGAGCCCACTCAACTCGAGGAGCGCGATCGCAAACAATAGCTTGCCGAGCGCGAACAGATCCGGACGCATGTTGGGCCAAAGCGTATTGCGCAGGATAAGCCAGCGGGAGGCACCCAGGACTACACTGGCTTCCACGTAGCTTGCATGACGGTGCTCAAGCCAAAGCACTCGAAGCTGGCGGAAGGCGAGGGGAACATTGCCGATCGCCGCTGCCAAGACCAAGGTTTCCGGCCCCGGTCGGAGGAAGACCAGGAGGACGAGGCCGATGAAGAAGACCGGTACCGCCACCCAGATTCCAATGGCGGCTCGGAGGAGGTTGCCGAGGGCTCGCGAAGCCGTCTGCTCAGCCAGGAGAATTGCCGAGGCGAGGAGAGATGTTCCCGCGAGCGCAGCAAGAGCCATTGAGAGGCTGTTGCCCGCTCCCCGCCATACACGGCTCAGGAAATCGCGCCCGAGCGCATCGATCCCCAGCCAGTGCCCAGGCTGGGAACCGGTGAGGGCTGCGTCGCGAAACGCCTGCGCCTCAGGAGGGTGGGGCGTCCAGATCAGGCCCGCCAGACACGTCGCGAGGAACATCAGGGCTGCTGCGTTGAGGAGCCGCATGTTATTCATGAGTGGCGGAAGGTCGGCGCAAAGCGGGTTGTGCCGCAGTGGCCAGGAGGTCGAAGAGCGCAACGGAGAGGAGGGCAAGCAACACCACCAGGAGTAGTCCGTTCGAGATGATGAAGAAATCCCGGTTGAGCACCCCATCGACCAACAAGCGTCCCATCCCGGGCCAGGAGAAAACAGTTTCCGTGAGGACGGCCCCACCCAGAAGCGTCCCAAAGTTTGTCCCGATCAGTGTCAGGATTGGAGCACCCATGAGGCGAAGGATGTGTTTCCACCAGATTCTCGCAGGCGAGAGACCCTTTGCCTGGAGGGCGCGGACGAGCGCCTGCACGCGACTGTCTTCCAAACGCGCATGAAGGACGCCCGCCACGAGCGCTGCGGGGTAAAGGGCCAAGGTAGCGGCGGGAAGAAACAGATGCCGCAAGGCCCGACCAAAAGCGGCCAGATCGGCTTTGAGGAGGCTGTCCAGCAGCTGGAAGCCTGTTCCGTCCAGGGGCGGGTGGGCAAAGTCATAGCGACCGCCGGCGGGTAGCCATTGTAGCTTCACCGCGAAGGCGACGACCAAGAGCAGGCCGATCCAGTAAATGGGTACAGTCAGGCCAAGTGCGCCAAGGGCCGCGGAGACACGTCGGAGCGGTCGCCATCCGAGCCAGTGGCTGCTCAGGGCCAGCCCAATGCCAAGGAAGACGCCAAGGAGGAGGGCCACGAGTCCAAGTTCAATCGTAGCGGGAAGCGTGTCGGCCAAGCGCTCAGTTACGGGACGGTTTGTCACCAGGCTGTCCCCCCAGTCGCCTGAGAGGAAACGTGTGGCGTAACGGATGTAGCGCGTCGGCCAGGGGTCATCGAGGCCCAGTTCTGCCCGGACTTCTGCTACGCGGGCAGGATCCGGATTTTTGACGCGCAACGAGACGGGGTCTTCGGGCATCGCCTCCAGAGCTGCGAAGATCAGGAGCGAGGTGCACAGAAAGGCCGCCAGCAGACGCAGGACCCAATGAGCGATGCGGCGAACCATGATCACGCGGAGGTTAGTCCGAGGGCGCGTGGGATGAGGGACTCTGCCGGCGGGCGCGGCCAAAGAAGTGTTGGCCGTTTGGATGGAGGGTGTAGCCGTCGATGTCGCTTTTCAGGACCACAATATGCTCCCCGTGCACAAGTGGAATCAATGGAAGATCGCGCGCCCAGACCCGGATGGCTTCACGGTGCAGTTGGGCCCGCGCCTCAATCGATGGGGCTCTGGCAGCGCGATCGAGAAATGTATCCATTTCCTCATTTTTGTAGAGCGAGATATTTGTAGCGGAACCAATCTCGGCGGATCGGCTGTGGAAAAAGGTTGAGAGAAAATTATCGCTGTCGGGCGTATCGGCAATCCATCCAAGGAGGGCCAGATCGAATTCACCTTGGCGGACCCTGTGGAGGTGGCTTGAAAAGTCGCGGTTGATAATTTCGACCCGCAGCCCAATAGCCTCGAGATCGCTGCGGATGAGTGATGCGACCCGGCCTGGATCGGGAAAATACATTCTGGGTTGGTTGAAGGTCGAAAGGCGTAAGGTGTTGTCGCGTAGGGCGGGGTGATTCTTCAGAATCGTTCGGGCTGCATCGGGATTGTATGTAATAGGTGGGTCACCTTCGAGTTCTCCCGAAAACCCGGTTGGGATTGGGTAGTGCGCCACGCTTCCATAGCCATCGAGGGCGAGCCGAACGAGGGCTTCCCGATCAATTGCCATGGCGATGGCACGCCGGATGTCGGGATCACGGAGAAGAACCGCTTTCTCGCTGATGGCCATGTAGCCGACATTCTGTCCGGGGCCGTGGTGGACGATAAAGCGTGGATCATCCTCAAGCTCTTTCAATTCGGCTCCTTGAATGCCGTCGAGCCCGTCAATCGAGCCGGCGCGAAGCTCCGCGATGCGTGCGCTGTTTAACGGGATTGATCGAATAATGAGGCGATCAAAACCGGGTTTCTGTTCACCCCAATAGTCTGTGTTGCGCTCGAGCACCACCGCTTCATTGGCATGCCAGGAGCTGAATCGGTAGGGTCCGGTGCCCACGGGATGAAAGGGCATCCGTTCGCCATAGGCATCCAGAGCCCCGGGGCTGATGAGCCAACCGGGGAAGGAAGCAAAGGCATAAAGGATGGCAGTGTTGGGGCTGCTGAGGTGGAAGGTGAGGGTATGTGTCCCCTCGACTTCGATGGATGCGACTTCATTGAAAAGAAGCCTCCAGTATTGAAAACCGGAGCTCGGAAAGTGCGCCGGATGGGATGGGTCCATCTGACGTCGGAAGCTGAACGCCGCTGCTTCGGCGTCGAGTGCTCTGCCATCATGGAAATGCACGCCCTTTCGGATGTGAAATCGATAGGTGAGGCCGTCCTCGGAAACGCTGTAGTGCTCGGCGAGCTGGGGTTCGATTTCGAGGCTGCCTTCTTTGAAGGTAAGCAAACCTTCGAAGATCTGGGCCATGGTGTTCACCGATTCCCCATCGTCGACATCGGCGGGATCCAGCTTTTGCGCGTCTGCCCCACGTCCGAAAATAAAGGTGCTGGAGGGCTCGCTGGGCGAACATCCAGAGAGGATAACGGTTGCGACGAGAAGACAAAGGACGAGCCTGTGTCTGGCTGAGAAGGTGCGGCTGGCTTTCACAGGAGCAGTCTTGGCCGATCGCAGGATCAACGGCAACCTCCGGCTTCATCTGCCTGGCCGGTGGGCGTCTCTCGCCGGGGTGCTGGGTGAACCTGTTCCTTGCTTCAGCTCAGCAATCCGAGTCTTTCCAGGAGGGCCTCGGGATTCGGATCGCGTCCCATGAAGCGGCGGTAGAGAACGGCTGGATCTTCGGCATTGCCTTGGCTGAGAATATGGCGACGGAAATCGGCTCCCACTTCGGGACTGAGAATCCCTTCATTGCGGAAGCGGCTGAAGGCGTCAGCATCGAGCACTTCAGACCATTTATAGCTGTAGTAGCCCGCCGCATAGCCGGTGGAGGAGCCGAAGAGGTGCGTGAAGCGACGCGCGATGGAGATGGCCGGAATGGGGCTGGGTGCGAGATAACCTTCAAGAACCTCGCGCAGAGCGGCGTCGAGGTTTCCCTCCAGAAAGTGAGTGGGATTGTGATGCAGTTCGAGGTCGATCTTGGCCAAACTGAGCTGACGCATCTGAGCCCGCGCCGCATGAAAGGTGCGCGCCGAGAGCATTTTTTCAAAGAGATCCTCGGGAAGGGGCTCGCCTGTTTTATGATGCCGGGCAAAGAGATCGAGGGCGCTTCGTTCCCAGCACCAGTTTTCCATGATTTGAGATGGGAGCTCGACCCAGTCCCAGGCCACATTGGTGCCGTTCAGGCTTTTGACGGGAACGTCCCCGAGAATGTGGTGCAGGAGATGTCCGAATTCATGAAAGACCGTTTCCACTTCACGGTGGGTGAGGAGAGCCGGGGTTTTACCCACCGGGGGAGACATGTTGCCGGCCATCAGCCCGAGATGAGGTGTCCGTGCATCGGGTGCATCGGATTGCCCGTGAAGGAGTGGATTCATCCAGGCCCCGCCGCGCTTTGTTTCACGGGGAAACCAGTCGGTGTAAAAAGAACCGAGATGCCTGTCCGACTGGGCGTCATAGACGTCGAAGAACTGCACATCCGGATCCCACACTTCAGGCTTGTCCGCGATTCGTTCGTTTACCCGGATGCTGAACACTCGCTCGCAGATTGTGAAGAGCCCGCGCAAAACCTGATTCAGGGGGAAGTAGGGGCGCAGCTCTTCTTCATCCAGATCAAAGCGTTCACGCCGAAGTCGCTCGGCCCAGTAAGCCTGATCCCAAGGAGCAAGAGGGCCTGATTCTCCGGTTTTTTCGGTGCGATAAGCTTCCAGCTCGGCGTTCTCCGCATCGAAGACGGGCTTTGTCTTTTCGTAGAGGTTTTCGACGAAGGCGAGCGCGGCGGCACCGGTTTTGGCCATGCGGCGCTCGAGGACGAAGTCGGGAAAGTGGGTGTAGCCGAGAAGCTGCGCTTTCTCGGCTCGCAGGCGGAGAATTTCCCGGAGGATCTCGGTGTTGTCGTGCGGAGGCTTGTGGCCGATGGCGCTGGCGGCTTCCCATAGTTCTCGGCGGAGAGAACCCTCCTTCAAGTATTGGAGGGCAGGCATCAGGGAGGGAGCTTGAAGTGTGAATCGGAAGACAGGTGCCTCTTCGGTCCCGTGACCTTTCTTCAAAGCACTTTCGCGGGCTGCCTCACGCGCACTTTCCGGCAACCCTTCCAAGCGGGTAGGGTCGTCAATGAGAAGCTCGTAGGCATTGGTGGAGTCGAGGTCATTCTCCGCAAACTTTTGCGTCTTCTCGGCGAGCGACTGCTGGATGACCTCGATACGAAGCTTTTGTTCCGGGCTGAGATCACTCCCGCTTCGACGGAACGCAGCCACTGTCTCTTCCACCAGACGCTGGTGGGGCTTTCCCAGAGTTTTGATCTCTGGGGATCCGGCCACTGCCTTTAAAAGCCCCCAAAGCTCTGGCTCCAGCGGGAGCCGTGCATAAAATGCCGTCACCTTCGGCAGCATTTCATTGAATGCCTCACGTAGCTCCGGGCTGTTGGAAACAGAGTCGAGGTGCGAGACGTAACCCCAAGCCTGCGCGAGTCCCTCAGTCGCATCCTCCAAGGCGAGAAAGGTTGAGGTAAAAGTAGCTCCTTCAGCGGGCTGCTTCTTGATAGCGGCAATCCGCTCTTCCCCGCGGCGCAACGCTTCTTCGATGTCGGGCTTGATAAACTCTGGACGGAATGTCGACCAGCGGACGTGAAAGGAGGGATCAAGAAATGGATGGGACATAAACCCCTACGATTGGACCCGGCCGATCGAGGGCAACGCGAATCATCCCCGAAAGCCGGAGGCCTCATCGCCATTGGCATGCAAGGGATCTCCATTCCATCTTCTGTCAACAAAATAGACTCTGTGTCTTTTTAGAAGTGGGGTAAGGGA
>CAYOIB010000078.1:0-13222 GCA_964403935.1 uncultured Puniceicoccaceae bacterium
AAACGGCGTCAATGGCGACCTTTCGTTTTCCCAGACCGGCGAGGATTGAAGTGGCGATCAAGCGCTCGCATCCGCTTGGCTTTCCCGGGATCTGAAGGATGTCCAGAGGATCCAGGAGCTCTCCGACGGGTTCGGCCAGAATGTGCTCCGATGCCTCCAGGTCCTCCTTTGCCAGAGCAAGCACCTGGGGATCGAGGGGAACCTTCGAATCCATATAGGAAAGCATCGGTTGCGCGTGGATGAGTTCCCGGCTGTCTCGATTGAAGATCAGGTCCAGACGACCGACATGGATCCCGAAGTAGCCCGCCTGGGTATAGGGGATGCCATTGATCCTTTCATTGGAGAGGCTCCGGTGGGTGTGTCCTCCAATGATGGCGTCGAGCTCGGGGCAAGCCGTGGTGATCCCAAAGAGGCGGTTGGCCTCGTCGTCTTCCGTCATCCACGGGCGGATGCCCATGTGTGCAATAAGAAGAATGGCATCTGGCTTGAGGGGCTTCAGGGCGTTCAGGCTCTGGCGGACTGATGCCACCGGATCCGTCATCTGGACATCGCCCAACAGTTCGGGCAGGAACCACTTCTCCATGTTGGGCGTGGTTGCTCCGATGAGGGCGATGCGATAACCGTTTACCTCCTTGAGCAGGAATGGCAGAGGAAAAGCACCTCCCTGTGCTTCCCGTCGGTCCAGAGCCGGCACACCTTCGAAAGCCGCATTGGAGGAAAGCACTGGCATGGCCGAATCCGCCATCGCCTGCCTCACCACGTCCGCTCCCCAATCGAATTCGTGATTGCCCAGCACCCAGGCATCGTAATCCAGATGATTGAAGCAGCGCGTCATCACCTGCCCCCGCGTGCGGTGTCCCACGTCTGTTCCCTGATAGACGTCCCCGGCATCAATGAGCAGGCTGTGCGGATTCATCGACCGCCATTGCCGAATGCGGCTCGCGCAACGAGCCAGCCCGCCCACGCCTTCGATTCCATCGTAGCTGGATGTCGGGAGGATGTTCCCGTGGAGGTCCGTCGTGTGGAGGATCGAAACCGCATCCAGTGGGCCCGTCAGCCTCGCCCGGAGGAACGTTGGCAGAGCCGTCGCCGCCATGACCACCCCACCCAACTGCAGGAACTTTCGGCGGCTCAGGATCGATAGGGGCATGGCGGCTGTTCATCTTCTCGATTCCCACCAAAAACGCCACCTTAAAGTGGTGAATTTTTGATCACGCATGTGCCAGAGGTCCAAAGGCGCCCTTGGCACCCGCCCAAGAAAAAGCCCGCAGGCGTCTCAACCTGCGGGCTTTGAAAATGAACTAAAAGCGGAACTTAGCGATTCCGACGGCGCAAGACCACGAGACCCAAGGTCAGCAACCCAAAGATCGCCGCATACGTGCTGGGCTCGGGGATGGCGGTGAGGGTCAAGGAGCCTAAATCGCCAATATGAGCTGTCTGCCAACGAGCATCGCCTGTCCCGGTGTTAAACCCGATATTAGCGGTGCCTGCCGCTGGTACAGTTATGCTAGCTGAAACCAAACCCACGGAAGAGTTTACGGTTAACTCATCGAGCGGCTGAGTGAGAACAAGAAGAACAGGAAGCTCGCCTACGTCCAAAAGATTACGGGTGCCAATCCAATCATAACTGGCGAAGGGTCCAGTTCCAGGAGAAAGACCAATGGGTTCGAACGATGAGAATGAGTCACTTGAAATAGCCGCAAGAAAGTCTGAAAGCTTTTGTTCTGGGGAGGAAGCAAGACGGAACTGCTCCAAGGTGGACTCAACAGCAGCAGCAGAACTAGCCGTACCTCCGTAAACGGTTACATTCAGACCACCATCGAATGCATTTGAACGATTCACTACTGAACCCCCGGAGAGAAAAACTGAATCCGACTCTACCCAGAAGCCGATGTTCTGACCAGAAAGAGAAAGTGCTCCTGCACAGAAAGCCAAAGCGAGCTTAAGTATTTTTGTTTTCATAGTTATAACATTCTATTTAATTCAATAAAAATCAGGGATCAAAATCAATTCAGTTCTCCGCAACAAATGCTGGAGGCAAGTTGACAGTCCCCGCTTGGCCACTAATGAGAGCGACCCCTTCCCCAACTGGAATTCCAACCGAGTCTGCAGGCTCGAAGGAATCGTTGTAGAAGCCAAATCCTTCAAAAAATGTATATGACCCTGCCACCCCAAACGACCCAGCAACATTCTGATAAACAGTTACTGTATCCCCTCCTGTAACACTGCCAGCGAAGATATCACCAATTGCGGCCTCTGAAGTTGGGTTGATACTCCCAAGAAACGCTACATTATTTGCTCCGAATTCGACTGTTACAGGATGAACCGTCACCGCCCCAAGGGAGATCAAGGAGAATCCCGCGGTTGTATTTAACACAATTGCCTCTCCTGGAAAAATAACAAAATCTTCGCCAGATACGAAACCGGAATCGAACCAACCAAAGCCTGCGAAATACGTGAGCGTCTCAGTCGATCCATCTAGATTATATAGGGTCAAAGTATCACCATCACTGAATTCTGCTCCTTCCAAGAATGAGCCAACCGTTTGATGATTTCTAATGGCGACGACGTCACCTTCAGATAGGCCAATCGCGTTTTCAACAGTCACAGATGAACCTCCTGATGCAACTATTGAGGATACTTTACCAGCTGCTGCTCCAGAAACAACGTGAAGAAAAGCCGCTTCATTCAAGGAAGGAACAGATTCCAAACCAATTTCCACTCCAGAAACTTCAGTTACTGGCCCTTGATATAGAATAGGCTGGATAAACACATCAGAAACGACCGAAATCCCACTCGGCACTTCCATCGCGACTGCGCCGACGGGATCGGTGTAGACGGAAACGGCCTGAGCCGGGAGGGCGACAGCGGTGAGAAGGGCACCGAGGAGGGCGGGTTTGAGTGAAACGATTTTCATGAAACGGGTGACTGATTTAGGGTTATCTGATAGTGCAGTATCCTTGAAACCATCAGAAAAGGAACAGACACTAGCAAGGGCATTCCTCCCTGTAGAGGGGTCTGGAGGAGAAAAGCGAACACTTTGAAAGCATCTTTACGAATTGGACAGCGGTGATTGGGCTGAAGACGCGGTTACTGGAATCAGAAGAGACACCGTTGTCAAGGCGACGAAACGCAAGTTGCAAAAAAAACCGGATGGCCAAGAGGAGGTCATTGCGTCTCGTTGGGAGGCAGCAAGCGTAGATGTCATGGAAGGGGATGAAAATCAGAATGGGAAAGATGCCCGTGGGGTGATTTCGCTGCTGGGGCGGCGGCCCGGGCGGGTGAAGCAGCTGAGCGGGTTCCGCAAGGGTGTGCACACGGTGCCGGGCGCGGTGACCGCGGCTGCGGAGGCTTTTCTGGCAAAGCTGTGTGCGGGGGAACTGGCTGAGGAGACGGAGGCGCTCTTCCGGGAGGCGCGGACGGCTTTTGGCTACAAGCGAAGGGAGATCTCGGTGGATATCACGGGGTCAATGGCTCAGGTGATCGCGCGGGATTTCCGTTTTGAGATTGTCTATGCGCTCGATGAAAGCGATCCAGCCGCCTACGTGGTGGCGCGTGAGTTGTCCGATCTTGCGCCCGCCTCCGAAGCGACGTGGCGGCTTTTGGACGGGCTTTTTCCCCTCCATTTTTCCATTCTGCGTTTCCCGCTGGGGCGTCCAGTGGCGATCGAGGCAATGATTGATGCGATTGAGGATCTCGAGGGCGCGCATGGGATGTCGGTGGACTACCCCCCCGATTGCGGGGAGTGTACGATCCGCGTGGCGGGCGTGGAGACGGAGGTCCTCCTCAGCGGGCCGTTCCTGGACTTGCGCTTTCCCGGTGAGACGAGCCCTTCAGGAATCCTCCGCGCTTTTCTGGACGTGCGGGCAGCCTTTCAAGCGAGCGGATCAACGGAGCTTGGGCACCTCTTGTAAAGCAGCCTGGTCGCCGGTCATTTATCGCAGCCAGTGGAAAATGCGCTGGGCGGCATCCTCCTTCGGGGGCGCGGAGAGAGCACGTCGCAGCTCGGCCGCGCCATCAGCCGCAGCCGCGATACGATCAGGATCCTGCAGGCAGGCGCGTAATTCTTCGGCGAGTTTTGCGGGCTGAGCGTCGCCTTGGATATATTCCGGATAAAAGACGCGGTCGAGAATGAGGTTGGCGATCCCGAGGTAAGGAATACCTACGATCCGCCTGCCGATGGCATAGGTGAGCGGGTGCGCGCGGTAAACGATCGCCCCGGGGAGACCGCCAAGGGCGCAGGCGAGCGACATCGTACCCGAGCTCGTCAGAACGGCAGAACCCGCACGTGCTTCTCCGGTTTTGGCGAGTTCGAGCCGAGGGAGGCCGGGAAGCCGGGCATGCGCCGCGTAGATCTGTTCGATCAAGCGGCGGGATTCAGGCCCTGGATATATAATAGTCACTTCCTTCAGGTACCCCGCCTCCCCCGCAGCCGCAGCCGCACGCAACATGGGGGGCAGGATTCGGGAGATGGGCTGAAGGCGGCTGCCGGGCAGAAGGAGGACGGGACCGGCGGCATCATAATGCAACGGCAGCTCGCGTCCCGGCGCGAGAAAAGGATGCCCAACGAAGCGGGCTTCGAGGGACGTATCCGCGTAGCATTCGACTTCGAACGGGAAAATAACCCCAACCTCATCCAGGACTTCCGCCATGCGAAAGCGGCGGCGTGCTTTCCAAGCCCAGATCTGTGGAGAAATATAGGCATAAACCGCGGTGGCGCCCCCACCCTTTTGGCTGAGGCCGCGCGTCTTCATTGCGGCAGCAAGCCGAAGGTTAAAGCCCGGGTAATCGACCAGGACCACCACCCGGGGTTGGTGCGCCTCGATCCAGTCCAAAAGCGCATCAAACAAACGCTTGAAATAGCGATAGTGCTTTAGCACCTCGACCAATCCCACGACCGAGGTCGCCGTGAGGTCATGGAGAAGCTGGGCACCGGCCGACTGGAGACGCCCCCCGCCGATGGCCGCGATGGAGAGCTCTGGCGAGCGGCGCAGGAGCGACTCGGCCACCGCGGCCGCGTGCTCATCACCCGAATGCTCACCGGCGACAATCAGGATGTCCACCTTCCCCCCCGGCGGGGGCGGCAGCACGATGGATTCGTCCGGCGACGTCATGCCCGCATTCCCGCCCGGATCTGGTCGGTCACCTGAATGGCGACTTCAAGAGCTGTCTTCCCGAGCTGCCCGCCGACCTTTGGATCGACCGCCTCGCGGATACAGTTGGTAAAGGACGTAAGCTCCAGCTTCAGCGGCTCATCGCGCTCGAGCGGAATGTCTTCCTTGTCGAGCGCAAGCCCCTGCTTGCGGATCAAGTGCCCCGATTGCTCCATGAAGTTCAGGGAAAGGTAGGCTTCCGGCTGGAAAACCCGGATCTCACGAACCTTTTTGAGGCTTACACGACTCGTGTTGATGTTGGCGACACAACCGCCTTCGAAGGTGATCCGCGCATTGGCGATATCCTCCGTAGCGGAGAGAACATTCACTCCCACGGCTTCGATCTGCGCGATCGGGCGCTTAACCAGTTCAAGAATGATCCCGATGTCATGAATCATCAGATCCAGCACGACGCCCACTTCCGTGCCGCGCGGGGTGAAGGGCGCAAGCCGATCGGCCGTGATGAAGCGCGGGTTGCTGACGGCAGTTTCCAGGTAATCCATCACGGGGTTGAAGTGCTCAATGTGCCCGACCTGAACGCGCACGCCATTGGCCTTCGCCGCCCGGAGCACGCGCTCGGCCTCCTCCAGGCTCGCGCAAATGGGCTTCTCGATCAGCAGATGGCACGTGTGCTTGAGCAACGCCAGCGCGACCTCGCAATGTAAATCCGTCGGCACCACAACACTCACCGCGTCGCAGGCCTCGCCGAGGGCATCAAGCGAATCGAATACCCGCGTGCCATGACGCGCGGCGATCTCCGCAGCCCGGGAGGCATCGGCATCATAAAGACCGACAAAGTCGACCCCTTCGAGCTCGGCATAGATCCTCGCATGGTGCTGGCCGAGCGAACCCACCCCAACCACACCACAACGCAAACGTTCTTCCGGTTCCATCCAGCCAACCTTGGAAAGCAACGACGCGGTGGCGATCGAAAAGAGGGGGGCCAAGCCAGCGGATACCCCGTGATTTCAAGGTGAAACCCTCCTCTATGCATTCCAAGAATTCCGAAAAAAGCGCTAAAATAAAAGGATTCAGCCTAGTTCATTGACTTCGCAACCCCCTTTCGCTGCCCTTCAATACACCCAGAAACCGTTATCCGCTGCGCTTCCCGCGGTTAAAAAGTCATGTCTCAGTTGCTCTCTATAGGTCCTGCCGGAAAAGGCTCGTCAACCGTCCGGTCATTGACCTCCACAGCGACGTTCGGCGGCAAGCGGCTTCCCCAGGGCGGATTCAGTCTGGTCGAAGTCGTCATTTCAATGGTGATTTTGACCCTGCTTGGAGCCGGCATCATCGCGGCAACGCTCCAAATTCGGCGAGCGGCGGAAAGCACCGTGCGGGAGTCCTTGGCAGTGGCGATCGGCACTGGGTTCCTCGAACAACTCATTTCCTCCGACTACCCGATATTAAGAAATCAGGCGGATGCGGGTGCATCCTGGAGGTTCTTCACCCGGGATGGGACCGAAGAATCCATTCCCTTGCGGCCGATCGGGACCACGGGGGATGGGACCCGCATCGAAGTTCCGCTCGTGACCGAACTAAAGACAGACGAGAGCGGCACCTCCGTGGACAGCGAGACAACGATGGCCCTCTGGGTTCTTCCCATGATTGATCGGGCACCCGACAACAGCGAAAACGCCCTGAACATTATCATTCGCCTGACGTGGGACGATCCTCGGGGCAGAAAGACAACCCGCTCCCTCGCCTATGTTCGCTCCCGCGTTCCGCAATGACCCACCCGTGAAGGCTATGATTCAACCCAGTGAACAATTCTCGAAAGTGCGCCCCTCACGATCGCCTTTGTCTCCCCCGAGCCGTCGTGGGTTCACTTTGGTGGAACTCATGATCGCCCTCGCCATTTCAGGGATGGTCGCAGCGGTCTTCCACCAAATGACACTCTCCACGGGGCGGTCCCTCTTCGATAGCACGAACAAGCTCCTTATCTCAAAGGATGTTCGTTCATTCACCAACGAGATTTCGCGTTCGGGGCGAAGCGCCCGCGATTTCTATCTTTTTGACACCTCCGAGAGCATGCAAACGCGCCAATCCGGCCAGAGCGGGGACTTTCTCGTTCTCGTGTGGGCCGAGCCGGAATCCATCAACGAGGCCCGGGCGAACCAACTGCAGCGCTTTTTCATCACGCGCATTGTCGGCTACTCCCGCGAAGCCGAAGGCGACGAACAAATCGGGCCCGTCATCCGGTACGAGCGGAGCTACCCCCTCCCGGATGCATCCGGGGCCGGCGGGATTGATTCTTCCCAGGTCTCCTTGCCCGCCCTCATCGCAGACATGGTTGATGCTGACGATGGCGCGACGGCTGTCAGGGAAGTGCTCCAGCTCTCCCGCGGCTTAGCCAACCAACGCCTCTTCTTTTTTAGCAGCCTGGGCAATTCTGTCATTGTCAACGGTGAGATCTATCACGGGAACGATGCCCGCCGGGTCACCAACACTTACAACTTCACCATCACCCCCAGAGGATAGGACGCCATGAAAAAGATAATGGATTCTGACCGTTCCTTTAATAGCCGGGGATCGACCCTTGCCGTCATTCTTGTTGTCACAATTGCGTTGGGATTCGTGATTGCC
Source organism: uncultured Puniceicoccaceae bacterium (assembly GCA_964403935.1). Classification (GTDB taxonomy): domain Bacteria; phylum Verrucomicrobiota; class Verrucomicrobiia; order Opitutales; family Oceanipulchritudinaceae; genus SLLG01. The sequence goes on from CAYOIB010000078.1 coordinate 7,737, forward strand.
TCCACCTTTTCCTATACCCTCACAGAAGCGCGTCTCAACCGCTCCGACCTCCTCGCCAATGAAGCTCGCCTCGCCACCGAGAGCGTCCTCGAGCATGGTATCGGTCAGCTTCGACGGCGCTTCGACGCCACCCATCAATTGACCCCAGAGGAGCTCATCCCCAGCAGCGCCACCGGCCTGAAGGTGGAAAGCGAGTTCGTTCACTTCCTCATCAACCAAGGCGGCACCCGTGTTGTCGCTCCTTCAAGTTCTTCCTGGGCCAATCATCAGGCGTTCATTGACGAGTCGACCGTGCTGGGTGCCGTGGTCCTCAATCAAGGCAATCCTGTCACCGTCGAAATCGACCCAAACGACCCGCTTCCCGACGAGTCGACAAGCGATTCTGCTCTCTCAACTCGAGTCCGTGAGGTCCGCGTCTATGCAAAGGCGAAGGTTGCCGATGACCAGTGGGGCGAGCGTGAAGCCTATGCCCGCAAGACTTTCCAGGTACTCGACGAATCCCTCTTCCAGTACGCCGTTTATTTTGCCGATGACCTTGAGCTCTGGCCAGGGGCAAACATGAACATCGGAGAAGGTGGGCCCATCTACGGAGGGAACATCTATTTAGGCGTAGAAAGCGGATCTAAACTCAGTGTTCACAGCCGCCTCCTCACCCCAGGAATTTTCAAGGCAGGCGGCCATCCTGGAAGTCACCGTCCAACAAACATACCGCAAGGTGAAATTCAATTACGGGATATGGCAGCCGGCGATGATTCTAGTGACTATCTAAAAGACCTTAAGAGCGCAAACCCAGCAGGAACTCACCTCCAGACGGGCGTGCCAGACTTTCGGACACTTGCGCTGCAAGCCTTCAACCACGGGTTGCGCACGAGAGAGCACGGAGTTGAGCCGCAGGCACCCGTCGGACTGGAGCCTCTTCGGCAATTGACGTCGGAGGGTGCAAACCTCAATCCAGGTCACCACCTCATTGCGCCAAAGCGTGACGAAAGCTTCTATGACGCACGCATCGAGGCAGATTCAACGGAACGTGAAATCTATAAGACAATTGAGGAATCAAAGTGGGCGACCAAATCCGCCCTGACCTTGGAACTAACAGACCATAGCTCTGAGAACCCCCAAGTTATACTCCGTAATCAAGATGGCAACGTAGTTTCATTCGACGACGTAAACTTTGAGCCGTTTTGGGACATAGAGAAGTTTCAAGAGGACTCCAACGGCGTGACCTCAGGCCTCTACGATTTCCGGCAATCGGGCGGTAACGCAAACAGCCCCAGCGGTCGCATCAATCTTGTCCGCCTCGACATGGAAAAAATGAAGCTTTGGGTGGAGGATCCCGCTGTCTCTATTCCTTGGAACGGAGGGGTCTATGTAAAAATGCCGGAAGTTTCCGACCCTGGGCGGGATGACTATGTGATTCCGGCAAGATCGGACTGGGCCGTTCAGATTCACAATGCGGCTGTTCTGCCCAATCGCCGGGCAGTTGATTTAGAAGCAGCCCGTGGTCTCACCTTGGCAACAAACTCGGCCCTCTACGTGCACGGAGACTTCAACGCCCCGAATGGTGGAGGAACGAGAACCCTCCCCGAGAACTCCTCGACCTTTGGTGATCCCGGCCACGAGGCACCGGCTGCTCTAATCGCTGACGCTGTAACGATTCTGAGTAATAATTGGACAAACCAGAATAGCAAAAGCTCTAAAGATAGCCACCGAGTGGCCTCAGACACCGTTGTCTCTGCCGCTATCATTTCCGGAAATGTATTGAGCAATGGAACCTTCAGCGGCAATACGAAATACAGTGGAGGCGTCGAGAATTTCCCCCGGTTCCTGGAAAAATGGAGCAACAAGAAGCTTACTTACAGAGGCTCAATGATAAACCTCTATCGGAGTGAATCCCACAAAGAACGTTGGGGCCATTCAGACGTCTATGACGCCCCTACCCGAGACTGGGGCTTCAACCAGGGGTTCCGTACGTATACCCCGCCACTGGACCCCGGCACCCGCATTTTCCGGCAGATCAATTTCGTGGAACTTACACGTGAACGCTTCGTCTCGGAAACCCAAAACCTTTACAATCCGGATTGACGGCCTCCAGGCAGGCTGTGAGCCCACCCCACCCCTCAATACCTTGATATCAGAAGTTCCCGCTGCCAGAGCAGTTCTTTTGGCATGTGGTCCCAGAGTTTGAGGAAGAGCTCCTCGTGTCCGAGGCTTTGGGCCTTGAGGGTGTCGCCGTCGACCTTCATCAGCTCGCTCCAATCTTCTTTCGAGATGTCGAGGCCTCGCCAGTCGATATCCCCGTAACGCGGCATCCAGCCGACCGGTGTCTCGATGGCGTGCCCTTGCCCATGCACGCGTTCGGCGATCCATTTAAGGACGCGCATGTTTTGACGAAAGCCAGGCCAGAGGAAGGTGCCGTCGTCCCGGCGGCGGAACCAATTGACATGAAAGATCCGCGGGGGCTCGGCAATGCGCTTTCCCATCTTCAGCCAATGCCGAAAATAATCGCCCATGTTGTAGCCACAGAAGGGCAGCATGGCAAACGGGTCCCGCCGGAGAGAGCCCACTTTGCCCTCTGCGGCGGCCGTTTGCTCCGAGCCCACCGTGGCGCCGAGATAGACCCCGTGCTGCCAGTTAAAGCTCTGGAAGACCAAAGGAATGGTGCTCATCCGCCGCCCTCCAAAGAGGATCGCGCCCACGGGCACACCGTCGGGATTCTCCCATTCCGAATCGATAATCGGGCAATTGCGGGCTGGTGCCGTGAAGCGGCTGTTCGGGTGGGCGGCAAGACGGCCGCAATCCGGCGTCCAATCCTGGCCCAGCCAATCAATCGCCCGAGCGGGTGGTGCCTTCGTCTTGCCCTCCCACCAGACGTCGCCGTCATCGGTCAGCGCCACATTTGTGAAAATGGTATCGCGGGAGCATGAAGCCATCGCCATCGGATTGGTTCTCTCGCTCGTGCCCGGAGCGACCCCAAAGAAACCCGCCTCGGGATTGATCGCTCGCAGTTTTCCTTCTTCGTCCGGCTTCAGCCACGCGATATCGTCACCCACGCAGGTGACCGCCCACCCCGCCTCCTTGATCTCATCCGGGGGGATCAGCATGGCAAAGTTTGTCTTCCCACACGCACTGGGGAAAGCAGCAGTCACATAGGTCTTGCGGCCTGAAGGGGATTTCACCCCGAGAATCAGCATGTGTTCTGCCATCCAGCCTTCATCGCGGGCCATCACCGAAGCGATACGAAGGGCAAAGCACTTCTTCCCGAGGAGCGCATTGCCGCCGTAGCCCGAACCAAAGCTCAGGATCGTTCGCTCTTCGGGAAAGTGTGCGATAACGGTATTATCGGGATCACAGGGCCAGGCCACATCGTCGGCTTCCTCCAATATGGGACAGCCCACCGAATGAACGCAGCGAACAAACCGCCTCGAATCCCCCAGGATATCCCACACTCGTGCGCTCACGCGGGTCATCAGCCGCATGTTCACGACAACGTAGGGTGAGTCCGTGATCTGGACCCCGATCTGGGCAATCTTGGAGCCGACCGGACCCATACTGAAAGGAATCACATACATCGTCCGCCCCCGCATACATCCGGCGGACAGCTGGTTGATGCGCGCCTTCATCTCCTGGGGAGCCATCCAGTTATTAGTAGGCCCCGCTTCATCCCGGGACAGCGAACAGATGAAAGTCCGCGACTCCACCCGCGCCACATCCCTTGGATCCGACCGGAAGAGGTAGCTGTTCGGTCGCTTCGCCTCGTCCAGCTTCACACAATGACCCTTCGCTGTCATCATCGCAAACAGAGCCGCGGCCTCTTCATCCGAGCCATCCACCCAATGAACCCGGTCCGGCTGGCACAACCGGGCCACGCGCTCAATCCAGTTGCTTACGTGTCGATTCTTCATGGGAGGGCGCGGCTCGGGCAAATGACGCGCACCCTCGGCGACCGTTTCGTTCTCGCTTAATTTCATTGCAGTCAGACTAAGATAAAAGGACCCAAAAAATTAGATCCACTAAAACACAACAAGACATCGATTTAATTAAACTAATACCAAGAGAACAAGGATATTACACCTGCTTCAAGCTGTTTGCGTCCCTTTTCGATGACTCCGTGCACGGGCCTCCATCAAGCAAATCACCGCTGCGCCACCAGGTGCCCACACCAAAAAGTAGAAGGCTCCGTCTCTCACCCCCTGCTTCACCAGCTCGGCCAAGGTCCGATCAAAGGTGAAGCAAATCCCGGCCAAATAGAAGACCAGAGCACCGAGCACGCCCCCCGCTGCGACGGCAAGACCAACCCACCCCAGCCAGCGGCCCATCCAATAAACGGCCGCACCCCACCCACCGAGGAAAGGCCGCTTCAACTCAACCGCTTGAAATGCCGCCGCGATCAGGCTGATGACCAGAAAGCTTCCGAGGAAGATCATCAACCCCAAGCGGATGCCCGCTGCGCCGGATGGCGGAAAGCGCGTTGCCCATACCTCAGAAAACAGCACAGCGGCACCGGTCAACCCCAACAGCACCAAACCGCACCCTGTAACAACCTCACGAAGGCTGTGGCGCATGATTTCCCTTCCAGAATCTAGGTGACCGGACCTCGCGGCGGTAGATCCGGATCACATTTCGGGCGACATCCCCCAACGTCCGGCCATCCGCACAAATACCAATACCCGTTGCCATATAAATGGACTCCCGCTCCTCGAGAAGCTCACGGATACGAGCTTCCGGATCTGCCGCCTGCAGAAGCGGACGCTTATCACTTGTCTGCGTCCGCTGCAAAATTGTCCCGACGCTGGCAAACAGACAAATAACCACACCCTTCTCCAACAAACGCTCCCGGACAACTGCGTTCAGCGGTAGACCACCGCCACAGGCGACCACCACCCCACGCGACGGATGCCCGTCCTCAACAAAGGCCCGCTCCATTTCCCGAAAAGCCGCCTCCCCTTCCTCCGCAAAAATCTCGGCAACCGACCGACCCTCGCGCATCTCAATCGCTACATCAGAATCAATGAAATCCATTGAAAGCTGCCGCCCGACATTCCTTCCCACTGCCGACTTCCCCACCCCCATAAACCCAATGAGATATAAGTTTGGGGGCCTATCCTCCTCCAGCTGCCGTTTCATCCTGCGAATCTACCCACGGCATTCGCCGAATCAACCTGTAACGTTTCCACCACCACCAGATTCCAAGTCAATAAACCACACTCACTCAGCCTGCCACCAGCAAACCAATCGCCGAAGCCCGATCGCCCCTCATAATCTACCAGGTAAGATATTGTTGCCCCCGCGGCCAAGCAACCTCGTCCACAAGCAACTCTTCACCCATATCCTACCATGTAGATTATTCGTTGACAAAGCCGGCCCTGCCCGAGCTCCGCCTTCAACCCCTATTCGCGCCAACTCCTTTCACCACTCCATCCCTTCGATCCGACACCATATTCTACCAGGTAAGATATTGTTGCCCCTACAGCCAAGCCAGCCGCGCC
>CAYOIB010000079.1:0-13173 GCA_964403935.1 uncultured Puniceicoccaceae bacterium
CGGCGCGAGCCCGAGCAAGACCATGAGCGCTGAGGCGATGAATGCCAGGCCTAGAAGGATGCCTGCGAGGGTGGGTATGTGTCTCATAGTGAAGGCGGGTAAGCGAGGTTCGGAAAACGGATCGGGAGGGACGTGATGCGGCAGCCCGGAGGCGCTATGCGTGGGCGATTTTCATTCTGTTCCACTGTTCTCGTATTGGTCGTGGAGCCGAACCCAATCCATGGTGTCCTGCTCATTGCGTCCTTTCGGTGTCAGATCGAGTAGTTGGTGTGCCCCACAAAGGATGTCCACGCCCCGCGCGAAACAGGAATATGTCTGAAAGACCTCACCGGCATCGCTCTTGAAAAAGACGCTGACGCCGTGGTGCTCTTCCCCGACATCGGTGCTGTCGATCGTTTCGTGATTATAGAGGATTTTCCCGGATCGGATGGCCTCAGGCGTCGACGATGCCTGGAAGTCGTAGTTGAAGGCTGACCCGTAAGAAGACACCCAGGGGAAGGTCCACCCCATGCGCTTCTTGAAGGTAAGAATCTCCGCCAGGGGGGCGCGTGACACCACCACGAGCGAGACATCGTGATGGGGCAGATGTAAATTGGGGCCGTCAAAATGATCAGCCAGAAAGGAACAGCCATCACAGCCTTTGCCCCATCCCGGACCTAGCATAAAGTGGTAAATGATCAGTTGGCTGCGCCCCGCAAATAGATCTCCTAATGACTTCGCCCCGTCCTCGGTCTCAAACACATACGTATCCTCAACGCTTATCCACGGCAGGGACCGGCGTGCCGCCGCCACCTCATCAAGCAGCTGTGTCGCCTCCTTTTCCTTTCGCAGCAATGCCCGTCGTTTCGTCAACCACACCTCCCGTGTGACGACGGGATGGGCCTTCAATTCGGCCGCAGTGGGAACAGGTGCAAGGCTCATTGGATCCTTCCGATTGCCCCCATGAACGCATTCTGATTCAGGCTTTTTGGCTTCTTCTGCCTTATGAACACGTCTCCTCCTTTTAATGACCACTGCTGCTGCCGGTGCTCCTCAGGCGATCACCAGGGGCTTGAATCCTCCGAAGGCCATCCGCCCCGGATCAAAAGGCATGTTTTCCCCGCCGCACATCAATTCCATGCGCGGGTCCTTCATCACCTTCTCGTTGACGGCATCCCGATGGGCCCGCGACTCATAGACAATGTAGGCAAAGATAACGGTTTCCTCCGGCCCCGCAGCGGCCAGCTTTGCAAAGGGAAGGACGCCTGGTGCCTCAAGGTCATCGCCAACGCACTCGATATACTCCAGAGCCCCATGCTCCTTCCAAATACGACCTGCCTTCTCAGCTAAACCCCGATAGGTCTCAACTTTGTCCTTCGCCAGCGGCAAAACAAATCCGTCAATATAGCGTGCCATGTCTCATCTTGGTTGGGTAGTTAAATTGTGAATTCCACACGGGTAAAGTGCGCGAGGTTTCAGCAGTTTTCGACGATAAAAGCACTTGGATAGAGATTTTGGGAGATCGGTTGTTGCGGGTGATCCAAGCGAGGGCTGTTCCAACCAGGTCTCTGCCCGGGAAGAGGAGAGGGTCTTTGACGCCATCCTGGCGGAGGATCTTTCGGCGAGGCAGGATTGATCAGGGGTCAGGAAGCTTCCAGCACGAGGAGGATTGCAGCTCCCGCCTTGGCGCGACAAGAGGATTGGTCTGGGCTACCGGGACGGGAGCCCTTCTTCAACCGATTCATCCGTGGTGAGAGATCCCGACTCATTAACGGGCTGGTCGCCGAAGACGGTTGGCGGCCTCCAGCGCCGGACGACACTGAAGAACCGCCACGTGTCAGTTACTGGATGAAACTTGCTCCGGGTGCCTTCGGCACGGGCGCGGTAGCGGATCGGGACGAAACGGACGGACTGTCCGTTGGCAAAGGCCGCGAGGGTTGCCGTGGTGGTGCAGGAGAAGCGGTCCGGAAGTTTCTCCATCCAGGCCTCCGCTGTGGCTCGACGAAAGAGACGCAACCCAGAGTTCAGATCCGGGACAGGGCGCCGCCATCGTGTCGAGGTCCAGTGGCAGGCCAACCGTTTGACGGCTAGCCTGAGCATCTGAAGCTGACCATGGTCGCAATCCCGGGCCCCGATAATCTGGTCCCAGCCCTCGCGCATGTTCCAGAGGTGCTCTAATTCTTGGGCGGGATAGGTGCCGTCGCCGTCAATCCATGCAATCCAGTCCCCGGTGGTTTCCGCGTGGCCGGTTTTGCGCGCCGCGCCGCTCCCGCCGCGCTGTTCGCGACGGACCACGCGTACGGGGGAACCTTCCGTGTCGCGCCGGAGTTGGATCGGGGTGGAGCTGGCGTCATCCACCACCACAATTTCCCATGCCCCCGGGGCTAACGACTCTGCCACCACAGCGGCTTCAGCCGCCACGCTTTCAACAACAGAGGCTTCTTCGTGCGCGGGGATAACAATGCTGAGAGCCTTAGCGTTGGGTTTGTTCTTCACGGGGAATCTGCGCTGGTTTGGGGTCGGACGTGCGGGTCATCGGAGAGAGTGAGAGGCGATGAACTCGCCAGATAGATTCCCGCATGGGCGTTCCATCGGGTCGGTGAGGCTCCATGCGTTGGCCGCGAAATCGCTTTTCAATCACGACGGGGGGTTCGTTCTGTTCGAAATGGGTGAAGAAGGAGGCCCGGGGGGAGGGAGAAAGGGTGAAGAATGAGGAGTCACCCCGCGCCTCCAGCAGCCGCTCGATAGCTTCGGACCATGCTTGATTCTCGCGGTCAAACTCGACAAGAAGCCCGTCGACGCCATGCAGATGCCTCAGCGGAGCAACCAGAGAGGAGAACTTCCATGCGTGTGGCACGATGACCAATGCATTCTCAGGCAAGGTCGCCGCGATTTCCGCGAGAAGCTCACGCATGCCGGAAAATTCAGGATTCGGATCGGCCGCAGGCTTGGCTACAAGCAGCCAGCAGGTCAATAGGGCGGGAACCAGGGACCCCGCCGTCCTGAAGTGCCGTAGCGGGAGGGTCGTCCACGTCGCGGTGCCCACCGTGAGCAACGGCAAGCCAAACGCGAGAAACCGTCGCATTGCGTAAGGTTGAGCGGGCAAGCAGCGGATGTCGTAGGCTAGATAAAGGAGCACCACCCAGCCGGTGAGCAGGAAGAGCCATTCGCCGATGCTCATTGTTTTTCGCCAGAGCAGAAGCGCCCCCGTCAGCGCCACAAGCAGTCCGGGCGTCGTCCAGTACCACGCCAGGCGCAGAAACGTCTCTTCTCGCAAACTGGCAATCTCACGGTTGCGGGAGCCTAAATAGACCATTTCCGGCGCATCGGGTCCCGATCGGATCCACCAGAAGTAAGCGCAGGCCACCGCCAGTCCAATGGGAATCCATGTGCGGGCCTCAAATAGCAGCTCCGAGGATTGTCCTTGGACGCCACTTTCGGCCATGCCTGGTTTTCTTAGAAAGCGCCAGAGGAAGAGTGCCCCCAGCATTCCGGCCAGAGCAGCGGGAGCAACGGCACTTGACTCGTAAAGAGCGCGCAAAGTCTCCCGGTAATAGGTCGCGGACGTCGATGCCAGAGCGGCGGAAGCGGCGGCTCCGCCAAGCAGGAGACCCGCTCCAAGTCCGGCTGCCTGCCTCCGAACGTTGCGGGCCTTCGCGAAGAAAAGCACGGCTCCTGTCAGTATGAGCGCCGCGGCGATGGTCGCCATCGCATCGATCTTGATCAGTGGGCCCATCCCCAGAATCAAACCCGCGATCCAGCCCCTTGTCATCCGCCAGCCCTTTCCCGAAAGCGCGATAAGCGCCACCAGCCAGGACAGGAGCAGTAGAGGCTCCGCGTAAAGGCGTGTGGCCGACCAATGAGTCAGCGGATGGGCCAACCACAGTGCCGCCGCGGCCGCGCCAGCCACGAGGCCCAGCCAGCGGAAGGCAAACCAGCCCAGGAGGAGCGCTCCTGCCGAGGTCGCCAAAAGGTTTGCGCGAAGCATCAAGGCATCGCCCCCCAGCGTCCTCAGGCCCGCAAGGTAGACGGAGAACCCGATGGGAAACCGGGGCCGCACAGGGCCGGCAAGAGCCGCGTCGCTAAAGAAAAACGCGCCTGACTCACCCCGAAACTTTACGCTTCGGGTTTCCCGCCGCTGAGCTTCCGCCAGAAACAAGGGCGCGAACCATTGACGATCTCCCGGTGCCACGTGCTCCCAGGCAGCGGGCTTTACGAGAACGGTTCCTTCCTGAGTCAATGCGCCGGCAACAGCGGCATACATCCCCTGGTCGTGAGGCCCCAGTAAGTTTTCTGAGAGAGGGAGCCGCCACATGATTGTGAGGCCCCATGCGCTCATAGCCGAAAAAGCGACTGTCCAGGCCAGGGTCGATCTCCCTGTCGTCCTCCACACGTCTTTTCGGATCGCTTCGGACAATGCACAACCGGCGAGCAGGGCGACGGCCAGCGCAGCCACGGCAAGGCCCGTTCCCAAGGTGAAAGATGTGTGCATGCCGCCGATCGCCGCGCCGATCATGGACGCGCTTGAACCCCCCAATACCGCCAGGGCCGTCAATTCAACGAGATCACGGCCGACTGGGGCTTTACATTTGAAGGGCGCATTATCAGGTGGGCGAAGAAACTCCCCGGTGTCACGCTCCTTTTGAGTTTCCTGGGAGATCCGCCAATTTTTTTAAAGAATTCATGGGTGACATAAGTAAAGTCGGACTAAAAGCTCGAAGATATAAAAATGGGCAAAAATCGTAAATTTACATTTTTATGAACTTGATCAATCCGGATTTTTTAACTTTCTCGGGTCTCTTCTTTGATTTTGATCAACGATAATCTCGTGCTCCGATGTGCTGCCCGACCGCTTTAAAACCTCTTTTCTCCCGTGCTTTCTGCTGCCTCATTCCTGGGCACATTTTGGTGATCGCCGCGTTCGCAGAGGATCCTGCCGCATGGGTGAACTATGCACCAGATGTAAACGGAACAGTGACGGGGGATATTCTCCAAACGCAGGCGGAGAGTCGGTGGTTGAACAGTGGGGCGGTCATTCACGGCGTTTGGCAGGTGCCAGGCACGCCTCAGCTTTTCATAAATGGTTCGCCCGATTTTGGCGGGCTCATTGAGGGCACAGGTAATGAGCAGCCTTCCCATTATCAGATCGGCCTGAACCAAGGCAGTGTGTTGGATGCACTGGTCATCCGAACGGATCCGCAGCCGCTTCCTTCGGTTTCTCCTCCGCAAAATCCATCAGGCACCCGGCATGTGAATCTGAATCATATGCAGGAGGATCCGGGAGATTTTTCGACCCTGAGAAACCTCACCCTCAACAGCAATGCCGGGATTCGCACGATTCCGCCAGGCGTGTATGGCGATTTCACCGCCAACGATGGCAGTGGCTTTCGACTTGGCGAGACAGGAGCGATGGAACCGGCACTCTATCACTTTCAGCGGCTCACCCTGAATAGCGGGTCAGTCATTGAACTGGCCGGTCCGGTGATCATCCATCTTCGTCACGGCACCCATTTCAACGGACCGGTCGGTGAACCAGGGCGGTGCGACTGGCTGGAGCTCCGTGTCAGCCAAGGCGGCGTGACGCTCAACAGTGGCACACATTTCTATGGTCGAGCCGTCGCCCCTGCGGGAGCGATCCAGATCAACAGCAATGCCGAGTGGCATGGCTCCCTTGTCTCCGATCGGCTAACCATCAATTCTGGAGGGCTCCTTCAGTATTGTGGTCCTGACCTCGAGCCCCCGCTCATCGAGCCGCCTCAAGCTTTCGGTGCTGCCTACGAGACACCCCGGGACACACCGATACCCTTCACCCTGGAAGGGGAGGACCCGCAGGAACTCACCCTGAGTTTCGTCATAAAAACATTACCCTCAAGCGGCGACCTTATGACCGCTGGGAGCAGCCTTATTGGGGAGATTCCGTTTGTCCTCGAACCAGAGGACCAGCCCTTGACATTTGTGCCCCACGCAGGGTTCCTCGGGCAGGATTCGTTTTCATTTTTGACGCACAATGGATCACTTGAATCGGAGGTGGCCGTCATTTCGTTAGAGGTCGTCTTCATCAACACGCCTCCCTTGGCCTTTCCGCAAACGATCTTTACCTATCAGAATCATCCTGCTCCTGTCGGATTGACTGGATTTGATCCAGATGGACACCCGCTTTCTTTCTACCTTGCTAACCTGCCTTCACACGGCCTCCTCGTCGGAGCGGCCCCTTCTCTGACATACTTTCCTGCCCCGGGCTTTAGTGGTGAGGATTCTTTTGGATTTCTGACTTTTGACGGCTTCGATGCATCGCCAACCGCGCAGGTGAATGTTGTTGTAGAGAGGCAGAACCAACCCCCGATTGCCCATTTCGACTGGTCAGCTTCCGAAGTCCAGGCCCCGTTTGCCGTCCTCTTTGAGGCTGATGAGTCGTCCGACCCCGATGGGCACATCGTTTCGTATTCCTGGCGAATCGATGGCATGGACATTGCGGCCTCGGGCGAATCCGCTCTCGAACACCCCTTCAGTATGGGTGGGTTTTTTGAAGTGACACTTATGGTTGAGGACAACGAGGGTGCGCGCGCCTCGACGACAAGCCTGATCTGGCTGAATCGTCCTCCCGGGGTGGCCTTGCGGTCGTTTGAAGAGCTGGGTGGGCCGATTGTTGGCGAACCGTTTCTCTTACAGATTGATTCAACGGATCCCGACGGAAATCTGGAGCGGATCGATCTGTTTGTCGATGGGGTTGAGCGGAAAAATCTAACGCCGGGTCATCCGAGGAATGTCTTGATGCCAGAGCTTTCGGCTGGCTGGCATCAGATTCAGGCGCGTGCTGTCGATCAACTGGGGGTCGAGGCGTGGTCTCAGCCTCTGGTGGTTGATGTGGGTAGCAATGACGGCCTCTTTGTGATTGAGCCAAATCGGTTGGAGGTGGAGCTCACACTTACCCGCGCCGAGGCGGCCGCGAGGTACGTCGCATGGAATTCACGCGACCATTCAGAGATCGTCTCATTTTCGTGGACCGATATCCAAGACACCAGCGAGGAACTTGTCATCGTTTCGAACAGCACGGACGCCTATGAGGAGGTCGCCCTCGGTTTTTCGTTCATGTTCTACGGCGTCGAATATAATTCCGTCTTTGTCAGTACGAACGGCTTGGTATCGTTCGGTGAAGGGTTTGACGGATACGTTCCAGGGCCGTTGCCGGTGCCTTACGTGAGTCCCGCCCTCGTTGCGGCCCTGTGGGCGGACCTGAATCCAGCAGGATACTACGGGGGGTACGGAAACGAATATGAAGGCGGAGCCATTTATTTTCAGGATTTCGGGGATCGGGCGATCGTGCAATATACCAGTGTTCCCAGTTATGGAGCCTGGTGGGAGGTCACCATGCAGGTGGTGCTCCATGCTGATGGTGTCATCGAGCTCTTCTATCTCGAGGGCCCAGATGGGGTGGATGCCTACACTGTAGGCATCCAGAACCACACCGGAGATGATGCATTGGAGTTGAGCCACGGATCGGTCTTCGTTGCCAATGAATTTGCCGTCCGTATTGAACACGCCCCGCTCGGCCCCGATAGCCTGTCTCGCCAATTGCACGCCACGAATGGCTACGCACTACCTGTTGATTATCACATCTCTGTCCTCAATCCTGAAACCGGACAGGTTTCGGAAATCCCAGCTGACATTGCGTCGTGGCTTGAGTTTGATCCTGCTCTGCAATCTCTGGAATCGGGTGGCAATGCATTCCATGAAGTGACCTTCTCTGCCGTGCCCGGGCTCAGCCCGGGGGTGCACTCAGTTTGGCTAAGGGTTGATCATTCCCAGCCCGATCTCGAGCCCTACTTCATTGAAGCTGTCCTGCACCTCGTGCAGCGGGAACCCTGGATTCAGTGGTCTTCTCCAGATTCTGAAGTCACCTATTTGCTGCAAGGGGATGAGCTTTCACTCAGTGTCGATGCATGGGATGATGATGGGGCGGTGCTGGAGGTGCGGTTCTTTATCAATGGGGAACCGTTAGAGAGCTTTTTCTCAAAACCTTACGCAACCACTCTGCCCCCCGCAGTCGCGGGGAACTATGAAATCCAGGCATGGGCACGCGATGACGAGGGTCTGGAAACCTGGAGTGATTCCAGACTCGTTTTCATCAGCCTGGATAGCGATGGAGATGGGCTGCCGGATAGATGGGAACTGGATCAACTGGGGACGCTTGCCCATGGTTCCATGGACGATCTCACCGGCGATGGCGTCACTCTCAAAAAGGCCTTTGTTCATGGGCTGGACCCGATGACGTTCTTGCCGCCGGAGGCTGTCCCTAATCTCGTGCCCGAGGCTCATGTGACGCACGACAATCTGGTGGGCGAGGTTCCCCTCTCCGTTGCGTTCGACGCCTCGGCTTCGTTTGATCGGGATGGCTCGGTGATCGCCTTTGAATGGATGGTGGATTCGGGGGACATCGCTGGAAGCGAACCACTGTATTCCCCCGTGTTCACAGAACCCGGTATTTACAGGATTCGACTCCGGGTGAGCGACGACAGCGGCGCATGGAACGAGGTTGGCTTCAGCGTTCATGCAAAGGCCGAAGGCACCCAAATCGAGCCTGTTGCTGAGTTCACCGCCGATCGGTTCGCCGGGCCAACCGCATTCTATGTGACTTTCGATGCGGCCGCGTCGTCTGATGAGGATGGATTCATCGAGAGCTACTCATGGGATTTCGGTGACGGCCATACAGGCAGTGGTGAGGTTGTGCGTCACGTATTCACTGAGCCGGGTATACGCGAGGTTCAGTTGACGGTCGCCGATAACGAGGGATTGTTCGCGACGGCGACGCATCCCGTTATGGCTATAGGGCCGCCAGCGCCTGTGTTTTTTGAATCCGGGGGCATTTGCTCGATGGAGGCGGAAGATTACTCGGGATGGCGAGGCGGGTTCGCTCCAGCCACTGAAGGATTCATGAATATTTCGGCGAGCAATGGGCTTCCGGATGAGTTTCCAATGGTTCATTTCGTCGTCGAGATCGAGACGCCTGGTCTCTATTCCTTTGCTTTGCTGCGGACGGCTCCTTCCGGCGGAAGCATTCAAGTCTTTGTCGACGGTGAGGAGCTCAGTCCTCCCCAAGGTTGGGTGTTAGGCGGTGGTGCCAGAGGCTGGGGTCGCGGACCTTCCTTGGGCTTCTTGGATATTGGAAGACGCGTCATTTCGTTGCGGACGACAGGCTATACGAACGTGCAGAGCATGATGATTTCAGTAGACCGGAATCGACTCCCGCCGGATGGTGCGAGCGGGTGGGCTTCCACCTCATCCCTTGTGAGCAATCCTCGCCCCCGGCCCCCAGTGGCAGAGTTTTTCCACAATGAGCTGGTGCCGACAGATGGCTGGATCGCATTTGATGCTCAGGCGAGTTCTCCAGGAAGCGGGAGTCTCCTGGCCTTTGATTGGACACACAACCGTTTCGTCGATTATTGGGCTGGCTATGTGCAGCACGTTGCTGGCAGTAGCGGCTCGATTGCCGATTTCCAGACCGATGGCGACGCCTTTCACGGGCAGCCGGATAGTGTCGAATTGACCGTCTGGAATGATCACGGATTGAGCGCCAAACGGTTTAAGTCGGTCCTGTCCACAGACCCTTTACCCGCTCTCTTTTGGCCAAGCGGCTGGATCATTGATAATGTGGATCCCGCCGGATTCGGTTACTGGCCCAAACAAGGCGAAGTGATGATCCGTAGAGAGCGTTCCCGGTTTCTTCCAGGCTTGCCAGGTTCATCGCCTCTGGAGGTCGAGTTTACGTTTCGTTTTGAGGGGATCTGGGGCGACGATTTTGTCTACACCTCGGGCAGCTCATCTCATTTCCGTTTCGATGCCTCTGGCCACCCATCCGGAAGTTATCTCGTCTTCGCTAGATGGCCGGACCGTGGGTTTCAATCGCTCGATATGACGTTGGGAGCCGGAAATCCGGATTTCGGGTCCGGGCTCAATCTTCTGCCGGATGGTGCGGCCAAGGCCACAATCAGGGATGCTGAAGGGGAGCGTGTCGTTCGGCTTGACCAACGATACCGCGGAGGCCGGTGGATCTGCCTGGGTCTAATGCGTCTCGATGCCGGGCATCCGGCACACATCGACATTTCGGGGAGTCGATCCGGTCATGCGATGGCCGATGCCGTCTGGCTTGCTCCCGTGGCGGGGAGTCTGGACGCGTTCGGTACCGGTTTCTCCTCCGAACCGAGTGGACCTCTGGGCCTTCGCGTGGGTGTTGAATTGCCGCCTGACCTGCCAGATCCCTTGGTAGCGTGGATCTGGGAGTTCGGCGACGGGACCCAACTCCGTTCTCCCTCCGCCGCCCACCGCTACGCAGAAGCGGGGAGTTATCCCGTTTCCCTCACGGTCGTGGATGCAGCGGGACGGGTTGGGCGCACGACTCAAGTGGTGGAGGTGGAAGACAGGTTTTCACTCCCTCCATCGGTGCACATCCTGGCCTCGTCAGCCAATGGGCATGCGCCTCTGGCAGTCCGCCTGGATGCGTTGATCGATCTTCCGTCGGAGAGATCCCTGGAGGCAGTGCGGTGGTTTATCGGAGGCCGATCGGCTTATGGTCCCACCGTTGATCATGTGTTCTCACGACCAGGCCTTCATCGGGTGCGCGTGGAGGTCGAGGATAGTCATGGGCATGTGGTGGAAGCATCGACCTGGATTGAGGTGCGTGCCCTGGGAGAAATCTTTGGCGAATCCTTAGTGGTCACCAGTCAGGGCCGGGTGACTGTGGAGGGCATCTGGCAAACCGTTGAAGCAACTGAATCTATTGGTCAGCGGGTTCTTCGTTCTGAAACGCCGGGGAACTCGGTCACCTTTCAGCCTGGATTCGGAGGGGAGGGGCTTTATCAGGTGTATGTTTCCACCCGCCATCCCGGACATGGGGATAAGGATAGCGCTTTGCGTCTGACCATCGCCCACGCGCATGGTGTAAGTCACACGGTGGTGCCGGTACCCTTGGACGGGCCCGTCTGGCATCTTGCGGGGGCGTTCCATTTCGATGACGACGGCTCCGCCGCTGTTACCATGGAGCACCCCCCTGATGTTCCTTTTATTGAAGCTGATGCTGTTCGATTTGTCCGAGTCGGGGGGCCGTCAGCTCCAACTTTCACGGCACACAGTGAAGGTTTGAGCGTTGATTTCCTCGCCTTTGCTTCGGATTCCGCTCCCGAGTTGGAATTCAAATGGGATTTTGGTGACGGAGCCACTGCCGAAGGAATGCATGTTCAGCATGAGTATTCCCTCGCTGGTCCATGGGTTGTGAGGCTAACGGCTCGGACCTCCGAAGGCGCTTCCTCCACCATGCGGACCATTCATGTTACGTCAGCCCAGGGTCCGCCCACAGTAGATTTTGAATTCCTTCATGATTCCGCCAATGCAGGGCTGGTCTATTTTAACGCGATCCCAACGGCTACGGGTGACCGCATCGTATCCTGGCTTTGGTCGTTTGGCGATGGGGGCGAAGGATCCGGCATCGCCACTGATCATCGTTTCCGACAATCGGGATCGTATGAAGTGACCCTCATTGCTGTTGACGCGCAGGGAGGCGAGGGGCTTCTCTCCCGGACAGTTGAGGTTGATGTACCAATCGCTCCTTTACTTCCGGCAATCGATTCACCGATTGCTGTGACTGGAGATCCGCCGTACGGAGTTATATTTGAAGCTCCGCTGGCGAACGTACCCGAGGGAACCCGCTTTTTCTGGAGCTTTGGCGATGGGGAGACAGCTGAGGCTGCTGTGATCCATCATACTTACGCAGGTCCAGGCGTGTATCGGGTCGTTCTGACGATGGAGCTTCCCAATGGTGACTTCGTGCACCGTGAGCTGTGGGCTCATGTCGGAACCGGGGAAGATCTCGCTCCCTGGACGGATGCCCTTCCTCCCTCATCGTCCGAAGCTCATATCGATCCCTTGGCACCTGTTCTCATCCACACTCCGCTGCAATGATTCGGCCTTCTTCCATACCATTTATTTCCTCCCGTTGTTCTGGCGTAAGGATCCGGGTTCTCCGGCTGTTCGCTGTGGTATCCGCAGCCGTCTTGAGCCCGGTTGTGACGTTGTCTGGCGATTTGATCCAGGTTTCAATGAGTGGGAGCTACGCCATACCAGACACAAGCTCTTTCCCGATTGAGAGCGCGATGCGAGTCTGGCAGGAACGTTACACTGTCGTGACAGGGAATGAGCCCATCGAATGGCCAGAGCTGCCGAGCGGTGCCCGGCCGGGCCCGTATCCAAACGACTGTTTTTATGCCAGTGCGGCGACCGATCCTGAATACGCCGCGGGTCTTGTGCGTGCTTTGGCCGATGCCATGTGCATGCAGGTGACCCGGCGGGAGCCGGGAGAGAGCTATAGCGTTCGTGAGCCGGTGCTCAACTATTTCCCGGCAGGGAACGCTGCGGACGCGGGCTTTGGTGCTTCCCCCGGACACGGTTTTTCTGTAGCTGATTTGGTCTTCAACCGTGAAGCGGCACCGATGCGGGGGGACGGTTTATTCCGCACTCATGGAGAGGTTACAGAACCTATTTTTCGAGACATCAACTCGACCAATTTTCGTGAGCGCCTGTTCTCGATCTATCATATATATATCGGTTCGATCGAGAATATCGCAATCCCCGCGCTTGAACGCCGCGAGGGGTTCGCCAAGTGGGCCTCCGAATCCGATCACACATCTTGTGGGGATGTCAGGGATGCTGCGTCCGCCATCTGGAACAGCGGGCTTTGGGACGGGCAGTTGCAGTCAAGCAGTCATGAGCAGATCGGATTCTCTGCCCTCCTTGCCGCCTTTCCTGCCCAGGATCCAGTGCCTCCCCTGTGGTCAGCCCAGCTCTCCCTCTCATGGCCCCGCCCTGCTGCCGATGTAAGTCGCTTTGACGGAGAGATGGCGATGTACATGTTCATGGCGGCCCAGATTGCGGAAGGACCACGGGGGCGCGAAGGGCCTTCCAGCATCGATGACCTCACAACTCAAGAGGCCAAAGGCCAGAATTTCCCGGGGAATTACCGCGCAAATCAGTATTATGCTGTTCCTCTTCAGCGAGAGGGAGACGTCATGGTCGGCGATCCCATGCCGTTGCCGGACTTCCTCTTTACCGGGAATGTCGGTTTTGATGAGCTGACGTGTCCACAGCCAGGTGAGTACCGTGCGGTCACGTGGAAGATGCATCCGGTTCTTTATGTGCGCCAAAACT
>CAYOIB010000080.1:0-13124 GCA_964403935.1 uncultured Puniceicoccaceae bacterium
TCACTGACGAGCAGGTATCCCGCGTGCAGTCCCGCTGCCAGCTCATGGCCACCAGTCTCGACACCCTTGTGTTTCAACCGATGCACCGAGGCTTCCAGCAACTCGACGCGAGCTTGCAAAATATTATCCGGGGAACGCAGACATGGCAGGGTCTGCTGTCCGATGTGGCAGCCGCTATCATCGGGGGTGTTGTAAGCGCCTTGGTCTCCATGGCCGCCACGTGGCTCGCTACGTGGCTCGCTACCCAGCTTGGTATAGAGGCGGCGGGAGCGGCATCTATGGCGGCTGCCACAAAGAGCTCTGCGGCCATGGGTGTCGGCCTGGCGGGAGCGTGGTATCCGGCTGCCATGTATGCCTCAATTGCGACCCTTGGCACTGCCGCGGGCGCGGGCGCAGCGGCGTTCAGTGTGGCGATGTTTGCCGGGGCGGCCGCCTCCGGCGCTGCTTCCGTTCTGGCCGGCGCACTCAGTTCCTTTGGCTTCGCCGCGGGACAAGCTGTAGCTGGACAGCGCGCGAGCGGTGGATCCGTGGAGGGCGGCAAGCTCTACCAGGTGAACGAGCGCGGCATGGAATTCTTTGAGCCTTCCAGCGCGGGTAATGTGATCCCGCTCGGAACGATGAACAGGGTTCGCTCGGGGCTCGATGGAAACGTAACGATCATCAACAATCAAAACATTGCGCCGGGCGTGCATCGCGCCGAGCTCATCCAGCTCCTAGAGCGTGTGAAGCAAGAAACCGTCGCAGGCATCATGGACGGCATCAGCCGGGGCGGATCCTTCCGGCAAGCATTCCAGTCATGAGCTTCGCTGTTCCATCCATCCGCCTCTCCGAAGGAGTCTGCGCGACTCTCAAAATTCGGCGTCAAGGTCGCATCATTCGGCGTCAACTCCGAAAGAATGGGTTCGATATCCACGGACTGAAGAACCCCGATCTGATAGAGGTCGTGCTCGATTGGAGCGCTTTCCTCGAAGATCGCGAACTGAAGACCGTGCAGGATCTGGCGATAGCGGTTGCGCGCTTGCAGCATCTCTTGAACGAGAAAGCCGGAGTGACGGCTTTGGGGGACTAACTTTTGTTTGGTAACGCGGCGTATTCAGCACGCTTTGCTCTCGGGTACCGCCCCGCTTCGGCGGGGCGGTTTTTCACTTCGGTGATCGCGGCCGCAATCAAACCGCCTTCGCCCTTTTTAGTTGCCAGCTTGATCACGAAAGGCATGGTCAAGCGCGTGGCCGTGAGAAGCCTATCAACAAGCATCTACTACTTTGCCGGGACCGACAGTCTAGGAGGGCGCGCTTGTGCCCAATTCTCACCCTGGACGGGTCCCGGCTTTTGTTTGGAGATACAATGATAAGAGAAGGACGTAAAACAGTTCGAGTCACGATCCCAGCCAACGCGGCGCGCATGCTTGAAATGCAATCCCTCCTCGGTGAAGGCATCGGAGGAGTTGCGGGCATCACGGAGGCGCTCGTTTCAAACACCCGCACTGCGGTCGAGAGCTGGATGGGCGAAGGATGCTTCGGCCCTGATTCAGATGAGAAGATGGAAGCACGGCTCCGCGGGGACACCCACGGAGTTTGGTTGGATCGAGCGCGCCGCGAACAAGCCGAGAACGAGGCTTTGGACGGGGTTGAAGCAGTAGAGGTCGAGTTAACGCCCTCGCTGGCTGTTCTCTTGGACGTGCAGGCCCGCCTTGAACTCGGCATGGCAGGCCTCGTTGGGATCAGGGAGATGATTGTTCGCAACACCCAGTATGTGCTTGCCGGCTGTATGAGCTTCAGTGCGGTCGGGCTTGAATCGGAAAAAGCTGCGTTGTCATGGCTCCGCGGTGGTCCAGATCCGGCGCCTTGCAAAAGCAATCCCGAATCTCCGCTGATAATGACTGAATCGGAGGGGCACGACTACTCGGACGATATGATGGACGTCATCAACCGCCTGCACCGCTCCGGGGTCAATGTGCTCGAAAGTCTGCGGCGACTTGAATCGGTTTCAGTCGCCAAAGCCTCTTGACCCATTCTCCGTGTGATCAGTCCTTTGGAGGATCCTCCTTTTCTAAAGGCCGCCGTCTTAGTCCCGTTCCCGGTCCAGCGGGCCCGCGACCGATATCGAGCGTAGCGCCACTGCGGGGACCCTTTACAGCGTCGCCTCACCGGCGGGCTTTTTTGCATGGCCGTCGAAAGCCTATCAACAAGCATCTACTACTTTGCTGGGGCCGATCAGCTCAGGAGGCCGCGCTTGTGGCCAATTTCGACCCTGGGCCCGGCCTCGGCTTTTTGCTAGGAGATACAGAAATGACAGACAAAAAGAAGACCGCTCAGCTAACCATCACAGTGCCGCGCTTCCTGGGCGACGCCATCAAAGAGCTTGCCCGCATCAAGGGCGTCTCGAAATCCGAAATCTTTCGGCGGGCCGTCGAGAAGCACTTCGAACAGATCGGGCACACACCTGCCACCTGAGCAGATCCGCCCTTCGACCTTCACAGCCTCGGCAGACCGCCGGGGCTTTTCTGTGGGCGGTGAAAGAGACCGATACCCTGGGAAGCGCAGGTCCAGTTTCTTGGCCTCCGCCCCCATTCAGGTTTTGTAGACAGGGACCTAGTTTCCCCCAACAGGCTTTCCGACGCTTATGTCTATCAGCCGTTGCTGAATCAAAGTCCTTGCTCGTGCGTCGCTCAACAAGTACAGCACGTCGTCTGAGTTCTCAGGAGTAATTTCAATCTTTCCATCGCGGACGATTATCCGCCAATCCGGATTCTCAGCCACCAATGCAAAGAGCGCTTCCAGAAACTCTTCACTTTCAATATACTGAGCATCGAGAGCCTTTGAAGCGCGTCGGAGCATTGGTGCCTTATCGGATACTGCAGTTTCCAAATGCTCTATCCCGTCAAACTTATTTGATGTTCTCAACTGATTGAACAAGGAATCACGCTTACGGATCATCCCCTCTCGGATGTTGAGAGCCCGTTCGTATTCAACCTTATTAGCGATAAGAATTTTTCCCATGAAGACGAAGAAATCAACTCCAATGGACAGGGAGAATAGCTTCTTACTGTCTGTCATCAGGTCGATCGTTCCCGCATCGAATACAAGCATCCGCTTTGCGAGCTTCGCTCTGGTCAGCTTTTCAGCTAACCGTTTTGCTACGAGAAGACGTTCGTCGCCGTCTGGAAGACGAAATTCCATGACCATCAGATCTACATCCTTCAACTGATCGAACTCCCACGCGTGCGTCGCTTGCTCGTTTAATAGATCACCTTGAATAACGCTCCAGTTAGGCTCATTCGCTGAGGCTTCGAGTAGGCTTCCATCTAAATCGGCGGTCTCCGGCTCGTAGTCGCTAACCTGATTTGCCTCGCTAATTCGTTGAGAAACCGCGCGCTTTGCGGCTGTAGTGAAAGCTGGCTTAGGATCAACCCGAAAGAGCTCCACCTGCATGTCGCTGCGGCGGACGGCTCTCTTGATCAGAAAGACGCGTAGTTGAGCGCTCTGGAGGTCGAATTGTTTCAGTCTCTGTAGTAGATGGGGCATTGTTCTGGGTTCGCCTGGGTTCGCATCTTAAGTAGCAGGAAGGAGAGATGAGGCAAAAGTCAAAAGAGTCTCCCCCTCTAAGGGGGCTCGAAGAAAGAATAACCACGGATTCAGTTTTCCCTCCGGCATACTCCACCCGAGCTGAATAAGCACGATAACGTAACCACACTAGGTAAGGATTCATCACTACGCTTCGAGTCCGGTATGTGAAGTCAAAAATCAACCAAATTACAATTGCCAAGGCTGCGAGTTGACCCGCATTAGAGACATTTACGCCAGCAAAGCCAGCGATGTATGGAATCCCATATGCCAATAAATCTCCAGATCGCTCCTCCACATCTACCAACTTCAACCGAACATCGTTTCTATACCCTGCATACCTAAGGTGGAGGCTCGTGAACAGCGCTGAGCCTAGAGCGACCAGAAGAACGCCGAACAACAATACCGGGCTTCGTGGCTCGAACCGAACCCAATCGAAATCCAGGACGATTAGGACTAAAACGAGTGGCAGATAACCACTCAGAAAGACGCATAGTGCTGGCAAATATCTGAGCCTTTTCATTTTTTGCCGCTCAAAGGTAGTGGACGCATGACCACCCCAACTGATCTCGACGTGGAACTCAAGGGATTTCGGCGTGCTCCCTTCTTTAGTTGCTATCCCCTGCCAGCCAACGCTCCCGTTCACCGAAAATCCCGACGAGTAGCAGCGCAGCCTATACAAATCGGCGGAGCATCATTACAGGGAATGCTGTACATTCGGTCATCTTTGATACGTCCTTCTCGGCTCTTTACCCCTCGGAACATTCCTAGTCAAATTCTAGGCAAACAAGCGTCATTTTATGGCGTTTTATTGGGTCTTGTGTCGATTTATGGCAATATTTGACCAACAACGCAAAACAACATAAACTACTGATTACAAAGAGCTTAATATGGCGAGGGCGGCGGGATTCGAACCCACGGCCTGCGGTTTAGAAGACCTTACGCATGATACATAAACACTGAAGTCAGATCCGCTCTAGTCACGTTCTAGCCATTTTTCCTTGCTACCCATGGCCCCGCGTGGCAGCTTGTGGCAAATGAAAATAAGCGTCCGCCCCTACTCGTCACCTGCTGCACCTAAGAGTAAATGGGTCGTTCGCTTCCCTTTCGAAGGGAAGCCACGGAAGCGCTACTTCCAAACAAAAGTCAAGGCGGAGTTCTTTGCCTCAAAGCAACGCAACCTTTTGGACCGGGCTGGAGTTGATGCAGCGAACCTATCCCCGACTTTGCTCCGAGACGTCATTCAATGTATCTCTCGCTTACAACCTACCGGGGCAGGTCTCACCGATGCGGTTGAGTTCTACGTTACCGAGTGGGAAAAGCAGCGGACCCACCGCTCTATTACTTTCCGCGATGCCTTGACCGCTTTTTTGGGAGATAAGGAGCGCGAAGGACTTCGTCCGCGTTCGCTATCAAATCTCCGCATCCGATTGGCGAACTTTGGGAATGGTTTGGGAGACAAGCCCCTTTCGGAAATAAAGAAGGAAGCCTGCACGCAATGGCTCGACTTCGGTACAGCGCGAACACGGATCAACCGCCGTGCCGTACTGAACACCTTCTTTGCTTGGGCCGAGGGCGAAGGCTATTGCGAGAACCTGGTTGCACGGATACCTAAGCCAAAGGTTGACGATCATGAACCAGAACTTTTGGCCCTCCCACAATGTCATCGACTGATGGAGGCTGCACAGTCTCACCGTGGGGGCGAATGGGTGCCCTATCACGCCTTGACGCTCTTCTGTGCGATCAGACCGACCGAGGCCGAGCGGCTGGCATGGGATGCTATAGACATCGAAGAGCGAACGGTCACGATCTCAGGTCGGGAGGCCAAAATGCGGGCCCGCAGAACAATTCCGATTGCGGACAATGCGCTTGACTGGCTCTTGCCGCACCTTGCCAAAGGGACTCTTCTATGCCCTCCAGGGGCGGCTAAGAACCTTCGGGCAATCCACAAGTCCGCAGGAATCGACCCTTGGCCTCAGGACGCGCCCCGCCACACCTGTATTTCAGCATGGATGCAGCTTTACGGCGAAGCGAAGGCCGCAACATGGGCAGGAAATTCCCCGGATGTCTGCCACAAATTTTACAAGGGACGGATGAGCACCAAAAATGCGCGCGCGCTATTCTCCATTCGACCACTGGTTAGCGCCACAGTTGAGTTTCAAAATGGAAGATTTGCCTCATGAACGCGCCGCAAGATGAACCTCATCCGGAATTTAACGCAGCAGACTTCCCTCCTCCTAGCTTGCTATCAAAGCGGAAGCAACACCAGCACAGCTGGCCACACGATGCTTACGCGATTAAGCTCTATCGGCGGTGGTTGGAGGAAGGTGTAACCGAGGGAGAGCGGGAAAGCTTTCTGTCTAATATTCGGCGAATCGAGGCGGCCTCACCGGTCCCCGAAATTGTCGCGGACGTTTACGACCATGTAGTCGACGGGCGGGCCTTCGACGTAAACGATATGATTGTGAGTGCTGTAATGAACAAGGATGCCGCGTTCTTTCGGCAGATCGCGGATTATCTTGAAGCGCCAGAAAAAAAGCGCCGAACAGAAGCAATCGCTGCTATGCGGCAGACCGTTGCCCTGATGCTGATCGATGAGTCGGATAAGCCGATAAATCCAAATTCAGTTAGAGAGAAACTTCCTGCTTTCGCGCGAATAGAACTGAGAACAAACAAGGCAATCTACAAGGCAATCGAAGAGTTGGGAGGAACCTTGGATGACCGTCGGGGAAAGCGCTAGAAAATAACGCCCTATCAGTAGCGAAGGAAACTTTTCCTGTTTCGTGCCGTGTCGTATTATGTCGGCACGATGGAAAAACAAACGCTGCCCAACCGTCCCGACCCTCAGCGGTGCTACGTGGACGACAAGAGGATCGGAGAGATATTCGGGCTGTCCACCAGGACAATTCAGCGATACGCCGCACAAGGAATAATTCCGAAGTATAGGGTTGGGCCCCGGGTGATTCGGTTTCGTCCCGATGAAGTCGAGCGGGCTCTTCTTGGAGACCAGGCATGAGTGCTACTCGTGTCGCACTTGAACTTCGCGCATTGCGCTCCTGATCAAATGGAGACGAAACCTGAACGCCAAATCATCGAGTTCGAGACGCATGAGTCGGCGGATCTGCGGGAGCTGTGCTGGTATCAGCCGGGCTCGCGAGGCGGCCGCTACTGGCACCAGAATGCGTCGGGGCGATGGGTGGCGAAGAGTGCCGGCCAGTTTGTCCGGTGGCTGAAGGGGCAGGGGCTGGCGGACTTCATCCCGAAGGCTGAGGTTGGCGAGCGGGTGCTGTCCGAGGTGCACGATCTCTTAACGGATCTGGAGAGTGAGCGAATTCTCGAATGGGCGGGCGGTGTGTCGGGATGGCAGCCGGGGGTCTACTCGAGGAGCGGCGGACGTTTTCTCGTTACCCATGCTGCGCCGCTGCTTGAGCGTAGGGCGCCGGAGGTGGTGCCTGATGGGGCGCAGGTGTGGGATGCGGAGGCTTGGGGCTGGCCGGTGCTGCACCAGGTGCTGGGGGGCATGCTCAATGGCGTGGAGGCGGATGAGACGGGGATGGTGGAGGCGGTGGTGCAGCTGCCACGGCTGATCGCCTGGCTGAGGCACTTTCTCGAGAGCTTGTACGCGGGCACGTATTCCACGGGGCTGGCCTTGGCGCTGGCGAGTGAGCCGGAGGCGGGCAAGACGCTTTTTGCGCAGCTCCTGGCTGAGTTGAGCGGGGGCGTGGTGGCCCGGCCTTATCGGTATATGGTGGGGCAGGATAATTTTAATGAGGAGTGGCTCGAGAGCGCATTGCTCTTGGTGGATGACGAGAACAGCGATACGCACATCCAAGGCCGCCTGAAGTTTGGGGCGGAGCTGAAGCAGATCGTGGCGTCACGGGGCACGCGGATACGTGGCATGCACCAGAAGGCGCTGCTCCTGCATCCGATTCAACGGCTGGTGATCTGTGTGAATCTGGAGCCTGAGCGGCTCCAGGTGCTGCCGCCGATCGATACAGACATCCGGGATAAGATTTTGGCGCTGAAGTGCTATGCCCAGCCGATGCCGATGCCGGCCCACACCCCCGCTCAGCAGGAGGCGTTTTGGAGCTGTCTGATGGGGGAGCTGCCGTGCTTTCTGCACTGGCTGCTTGAGGTGTATGAGCCTGACGCGTCGCAGATGGGGCGCTTTGGGCCGCGGGCGTGGCAGCATCCGGAGATCCTTGAGGAGTTGGGGAAGCTGTCTCCAGAGGCTCGCACAATGGAATTCATCGAGCGGCTGCTTGAGCGGCATCGTCCTGCATTGACCAAGGAGAAGATTGGCCGCCTGGCGGCCGCAGATCAACGCCCAATGCTCCGTAGGTTAGAGGGTGGTCGCGAGCTGTCAGGGTGGGTCGGGACGGTGTCGGATCTGCGGGCCGCCCTGGTGGCTGATGGGGATCAAGCCTGCCTGTCCATGCTCGAGCGTCGGGAAGTGCGGGCAACCGCATACCTCGGCCGCGATCTCGTGGCCCTATCGAAGCGATACCCCCAGAACATTTGGCAGTCCCGCTCTGCTCTCAGCGGTGCCCGAAACTGGGTAATTCTGCCTACTCCAATGGAGAGTGAGCCCGAATCCGTGACAGCGTGACAGCAGTCTGACAGCACCTAAAATCAAATGGAAACCAGCACCCAACGTACTTGTGACAGCATGACAGCACTCCGCACCCTATTTATATATGTGCGCGCGCGCATGTGTATTACTATGGATTTAGCTGTCACGCTGTCACGTCGCCTTCTAGGCCGCATGGTTGAGCGGGAAACCCGTGACAGCACAGCAAAACCCTTGCTGTCACGCTGTCACGGCCTCCCGAGCCCCTGGCGAGCTCGTCGCATACGGGCCACCGCTGGCGTTGGCCCGAGGACGGGAAGGCGGCGGTGCTCGGGATCCGCGGCGGGCCTAAGGGTCAACCCAGTATGGCCGCCGAAGCGGGGCGGCGGGTCGGTTGTGTTCGGCGAGTCTTTTGCTGTGCTGCCGATGCAGATGCTCAGCACATGTTGCACCGGTAGCAAGGATCTCGCTCGCCGCCCTGAGTTAGCGGCCCTCGAAATGAATGTGGCGAGTGGCCTTGTGGCTGTCGGGCGAAAAAAAATTTCCAAACCCCCGACCGGCCGCGAAGCCTGGGGGTACCCCAGGGGGGGGGCAAAGCTGAGCGAAGATCATCGGACACCCACACGGCAGTCGAAAAAAATACGGGGGAAAATCCAAGTTTTGCCACATCCCGCGCGGGTTCGGACTGGTTTTGGTCTAGACCGGATGGATCTTGTGCGTTTCTGACGGCGCTCAAAAGCTCACCTCCTCAGAATGACCGATAGCTCCACGCAGGACGAACGATGACGACGAAAGGAAGAAAGAATCAACGGCCTGGGCATGGGCTAGAAGCCCAGGTGCCGAGGCACCCAAAATCATTGATGGGCAAACCTGTCGCGCAACGAGAGTGGAGGCTTTTGTGTGCTGGCCTGCAGGCGGCCGGGCTCTGGGACCAATGTCACCTGACGCTGGTGGAGCTGTTTTGTGATGCAGCCCAGGATCGCTCGGATGCGCAGGAAATCATTAGGCGTGAGGGTACCACAGTGCCTGACGGGCGCGGCGGGAAGAAACGGCATCCGGCGCTATTGATCCGTAAGCTTGCCGAAGATCGGTTGCTTCAGGTCCTCGCCGAGCTTGGCCTCACGCCGCGAGGCCGGGCGCGGGTCGTTGGCGAAATCTCTAATGGCGATCCTCTGGTTGAGCTCTTGCGGCGTCGAACGAGGGGGAGCGATGATTGACCCGACGCGACCAGGTCCGCCGCTGACGCTTGAGGATGTCGCGGAGTGGTTGCGAATCTCCACCAGGCAGGTTCGCCGCCTGATTGAGAATGGGGAGCTTCCGGCAATCGAGATTTCGCCTCGATGCCGGTTGGTGCTTCGAACGGATCTGATGAGCTTTCTCGCTGCGCGCAAGACTGGGTCTGGCCGACAAAAGCGGAATGTCCGTTAACGTCCGCTATGGCCGTTATTGTCGGTTGTGCCACGTGACTCTTCCGAAATCTATGTTGAAGATTTCGAGCATGATAAAGACTCGCTCCCTTCCCAAGCTCGCTGAGCTTTCGAATCGATTCGTTCATGACGTTCACTGCGGGGATCGGTCGGACCGTTGCTATACCGATCCGGATGTCGGGATCCGAATCGAGATGCCGCACCCGGATTCGCTTCGGATTGATGGGATTGAAGGGAGGATAGCCCTCGTAGAAAATGGCATCGCGCAATTGAAGGTCTCCGGATCCGCCGTTCCGACTGAGGTGCGCGATTACCTTCGCGTCGTTAGGGGCCTCGTCGCTGGGGCCTCTCGGCTTGGCGATCGTTTCAAGGTGCTCCGTCGTCAGGTTGAGGCCGGCCTTGTGGAGGCAAGAAACCGAATCGCGTCTGAGGTCTTTGAGGAACTGCGGCCAATCTTCGCCGATGAAACCCACCGGGTTGTCCGGCACACTCTGCGCTTTCGCGAGATCGATCGGGCTTTCACAGAACTCCCGTGCCATCGCGTTACCGTTGGCACCGTGCAAATCCACATCGAAGACATGATGAAGACTGCGCGGAAATGGAATTTGAATATCACAAAACAATAAGCCCCAACTTACAATGCCACAGCTCGACGCTCAATTTCCTCTGACGTGCGCGGTTCTCGCACAAATCGAGAACCGGCAAAAGCCGTTTGATCTCCTTCCGCGCAGCATTCGCGGCCTCCATGAGCGCGTCTTGACGAGCTTACCCGAGAGTGTCGGCGGGGTCTGCCTTCCGCTCATTGAGGCGCGCGATCTGACGGCCACTTCGGGTGGGTCTGGGATGGTCGGCGTTGAAGTCCCGACGATCCTGGGAGCGCTCCGAAAGGGCTCGGTTGTCAACCGCCTCGGGGCGACGTTGATGCCAGGCCTTCGCCACGGGATCGAAATTCCGGCTTTCGCGTCCGGAGTCAGCGCTTCCTGGCTACCTGAAACCGGGGGCGATCCATCGGCCAACGATGAACTCTCAGGGCCTGCTGTGTCTCCAAAGCGCGTCTCAGCCGAGATCCTTGTATCGCGGCAGCTCCTCGTTCAAAGCCCGCAATTTGAGGCGCGCTTGCTGAATGAGATCGGGCGGGCGATCGGTGAGGCGATCGACGTTGCGGCGGTGGCTGGTGATGGTCAGGGGAACAATCCTCGCGGGATCCTTTCCACCGCAAACGTCGGCCTTCTCTCGGGTGCTACCGACGGCCGCGTGCCGACCTACGACGATCTGACCGAGCTTGAGCGCATGATCTTGGACGCCGGGGTGGGTGAGGATCGGATTACTTTCCTGACCTCGCCAAAGGGCAAGAAGCGCCTTCGCCGCACGTTTGAGAATGGCACGGGCAGCGCGCCGGTCTGGCGCGGGAATTCTGTGCTTGGTCATCCGGGGGCATCCTCGGGAGCGGTGCCGGACGATCTCGAGAAGGGATCCGGCGAGGATCTCACGGCGATCATCGCGGGAGATTTTTCGAATTTATTCGTGCCGATGTGGGGCGATGGATTCTCGGTGATTGCAAATCCCCTATCATTCGCCGGGACCGGACTGGTTGTTGTCACAGTGCTCGCGTGGATCGATGTTGCCATCGCCCAGCCAAAGGCGTTTTCGGTGTTCAAGGACGTTGCGCTGACATGATCTTCGCCGACTATCAGCAGCGGGGTTCGTCCAGCAGATCGGCGCTTGCCGTGGCTGACTATCGTTCAGCTACGTTTGCCACCCCGTCGGGTGTGATCGAGAAGCGCCGGGCAGGGCTTTCGGCTCGCATGAGCCAAAGGAAGTCTTCCTCGGTGGCAATGCGTCTCTCGGGCCTCGCTGCTGTTTTCGACTCTGAGGCCGACCTGGGCGATTTCCTCGAAGTGATTCGACCTGGGGCGTTCGCTGGTAGTTTGCAGCGCAACGATGATGTGCGCGCACTCTGGAATCACGACACGTCGCAACCGCTGGGGCGCGTCTCCAATGGGACCCTTCGGCTCTCGGAAACGGGCGAAGGGCTATCGTTCGAACTGGATCTCCCTGACACGACGATCGGCCGGGACACCTGGGCACTTGCTCAGCGTGGCGATGTGTCGGGCATGAGCTTCGGTTTCCGCGTAGTGCGGCAGCGTTGGACTTCTGGACCTGGCGGCCGCGATCTTCGAGAGCTTCTTGAGATCGATCTGATTGAGATTTCACCGGTGACGTTCCCGGCTTACAGCGCAACGCGCCTGAAAGGCGGTAGCTGATGGCCGTATCTGTAGGCAGTCTTTTGCTTGATCTCCGCGCCAGCTCAACCGGGCTGAACAAGGACATCGACAAGGCAATGCAGAACACCCGCCGCCGGCTCAACGCCGGGGCGAAGGTGGCCTTTGCCGGTGCCACGGTGGCAGCGGGGGCTTTGACTGCGGCTATTGCGGGGGCCAGCGTGCGCATCGACGCATTGGCGAAGACG
The DNA here is from genome assembly GCA_964403935.1 of uncultured Puniceicoccaceae bacterium. GTDB lineage: Bacteria > Verrucomicrobiota > Verrucomicrobiia > Opitutales > Oceanipulchritudinaceae > SLLG01. The sequence goes on from CAYOIB010000080.1 coordinate 12,031, forward strand.
AGCAAGAAGCTCGCAATACCGACCGAGCAGCTACGCGCTCTGCGTGACATGGGGGAGAAGAGCGGGGTGGCCATCAATACGATGGACATGGCCTTGCAGCGCAGCACGCGCCGTATTGCGGAGGCCGCCAAGGGCACAGGGGAGGCCGTTGGAGCACTTCAGGAGCTTAACCTCAGCGCTGAGGATCTGGTCAAGCTCTCGCCTGATCAGCAGTTCCAGAAGATCAGCGAGGCCATGGCGGGTGTTGAACGCCAAGGCGACAAGGTCCGGCTCACCATGAAGCTCTTCGATTCGGAGGGCGTTGGCTTGGTCAATACCATGGCCATGGGCGCGGGCGCGCTCGATGAGGCGCGCAAGAAGCTCGATGAGCTGGGCGTTAGTCTGAGTGCGGCGGATGCGGGCAAGGTCGAGCAGATGAATGACGCCATGTCGGATCTGAAGCTCATCTCCGAGGGTGCTACCAATCAATTGGCAGTAGCCTTTGCGCCGGTGATCGCTGGCGTGGCAAACCGTATTGGCGAGGCCTCACGGTCGACCGGCGGTTTCAAAAGTGTGATGCAGGAAACGGTTCACTGGGCGCTGGCTGGGGGTGCTGTGGTCGGTGAGGTGTTCCACGGTTGGAATGTGATCCTTAACGGAACTGTGGCTGCATTTCGAGCGCTTCAGAGCGTTGGGATCACGGTCGTTGACGTGATTGCCCGCGGTTTCGAGCGCATGGTGCAAGCGGCTGGAAAGTCGCTCAACGTGCTCATTCGCGGGCTGAACTTCGTCGGGAGTCGGTTTGGGAAAACTATCGATGAGATAGAGATCCCCAGCTTTGGCTTTGTCGGCGATGTGGCCGAGCATAAGGCACAGGCGGATGCTGAACTCGCTGGCGCGATGGCAGCTTTCGACAAGGTGCTCTTTGCTGAGAGCCCGACGGATAAGGTTGCGAAATGGTGGAACGGCATCCTCGAGGAGTCGAAGAACGGGGCAGAGGAGGTGGCGCGCGTATCCACAGAGGCGCTTGCAATTCCTGAGGTTGAGATCCCGGACCTGATCACTGACGAGCAGGTATCCCGCGTGCAGTCCCGCTGCCAGCTCATGGCCACCAG
>CAYOIB010000081.1:0-1325 GCA_964403935.1 uncultured Puniceicoccaceae bacterium
CTCCGCGATCTTTCGTGGTCCTCTTCAGTTCCAGAACCACAGACCAAGACAGCTAATCGCGAAATTTAGCGGATTTTCGCGGAACAAGAAACCCGCCCCTTCCGTGATCTCCGTGATCTTCCGTGGTCCTCTTCAGTTCCCGAACCAGCCCTCGCAAGCGAGGACGCCACATAAAGTTCCGCTCACCGTAGCCGCGTTTGGCAAAATGTGAACCTCTGGACGAATCGGGGCCCCACGTATGCCCATCAGCTCTTTGGCAAGAGCCGCTACCGAATCTCCTTCTCACTTCACTTTATTCACTTCAGTCCGTCCTCTTTGCCCAAAAGCTTCATGTTTATCATATATTAATCTTGAGATCTTCGAACACTCGATCCATTCTCCGAGTTTCGAGAGTTTATCCTTGGTATATTTCTCTCTGTTTCGCCCCCTCCCCTTTCCACTAACCTCAAAAGAATCCTCAAACCTATGAAAAGCGTACGTTATCTCTACCTGTGCCTCGGCACCTTTCTGTGCAGTGCTATCGCCGTACAGGCTCAAACAACCATTTGGTCGATGGACCCCGTCTCCTTTAGCAGTGGCGGGGGAGGTGTCGTCCTCGGCGATCAAACCGGCCAATTGGTGCAGCCCACAAGCGACTGGGGTATGGGGCTGGGCAACTGGCTCCAAATTGAAAACCCGATGTCGAGCACCAATTTGGCTGATTACACTTTTTCGGCGACGGTGCTAACCGATGTGACCAATTATGGCGTAGGGTTTTCCTTAAATTTTTATGATGGTGGCCCCGGCAGCACCCAACTTGGAACGTACAGGCTTGAATGGGCAACACTCCGACCGACGGAACAGGAGTATGTTTACACCTTGGACCAATTTGCAGAGAACAATGCCCTTGAAGCGCACGAGTTCGCGCAAGTGACTCACATTGAATACATCGTCGGCGGGCTTAACGTGCAGGACGCTGTTTACCAATTTGACGCGCACTCGCTCACCGTCATTCCCGAACCCGGGACCTACGCTGCGATCTTTGGCGTGAGCTTCCTCGGCTTGGCTCTCTGGATCCGTCGCCGGCGACAGGTCTGAGCTGACGAACGAACACAAACCTTCGATTATTTTCACACCCCGGTGGATTTTTCCACCGGGGTGTGTTTTTTGTGCGCCCGGCAGTCGACCCAACCAGAATCTTCATTCTTCGCCGAGTCGGCGGCGGCGCGCGCCATCTGATCTTTGGCAAGAGGTGCTACGGGGTAAGCCTTCACCAGAACCAGCCCTCGCAAGCGAGGACGCCACAAGAAGGCGCGTTCACGGAGGCGCGTTTGCCAAAACGTGGA
>CAYOIB010000081.1:1425-12745 GCA_964403935.1 uncultured Puniceicoccaceae bacterium
GCCCTGGCCCCGCGCACTACCGCAGCTCCGGGCGCTGGGAGTAGATCCTGGGCCACTCGGTGAGGATGCCGTGCTGGCGGACCCGTTTCTGAAAATCGGCGCGCTTTTCGGCCTCATTTCGAACCGCGGTTGGGGGCAGACCTTCATCGAGACAATGCGCAGCGAGAATGCCGGCAACCTCACCAATGTTCCACTCCACGGGATGCAGCCGGTAGGCACCATTTGTGAGGTGCGTCACCCCGATGTTTTTAGCCCCGGCAATGAGATTGCGCACCCGCTTCGGGATAAGCGAACCCAGCGGAATCTGAAATGGGCAACACGCCACATCAATGTAGTTGTCGCCACCCGTGCTCGGATGGAGGTCGATATTATAGTGCCCGATCCCGATCGAATCTGCGAATGGCTCCGCCCCATGATCACCGCGCTGCGCCTGCGCAACATGCTGCTCCAAGACGGTGAATTCGGCCGCGATCCGCCGTGATTCCCGAATGTAGGGATAGAGCGCCAGACCATTTGATCCGTCGCCGCACACATCCGGACGCAATTTCAGCTCCGGATAACCAACCCCACCCCCATCCGAGTCATGACGGGGGGCCTCGGTCTGTAACCAATAGAGCCAGCTCAGCGAAAGTTGTTCGGCACCTTTGAGGTGGCGGCCGTATTCTTCCGGTGAGACATCGCACAGAGGCCCGAGAAAATAATCGATCTGCGGCCAGTTCACCAAGGTCAGGTCGGCGTTTGTATTGGCCTCCTCAAAGTTGGCGGGATTTCGAATTCGGCGAAAATTCCAGAGGCTCCCGCGAAGGGTTCGCGTGCGGGTCTCCAAGCTCATGGGCGAAACATCGGTGAAGCTCAAGAGGCGTCCTGGCCACGACGGGCTTACCGCTGGCGCGTAATCTCGCCAGAACTCGTATTGCTCCGGCTTGTCGATAACGTGCTCTCGTCCATCCTTCATCCACTCCAGAACGTAGGTCCACGAAATGGCCTGCTGATTGTGGGGCTCGTAGGTCTCTTTTGCACTGGGCTCACCGGTCATGGCCTTCGATTCAAAGCCGACGACGTATTCGGTCTCCGTCAGCGGAAGGAGATCACCCAGCTCGGTTGCATCGATGAAGTAAGCCGCCTCGATCCGCGTTTCTTTCCCGGTATCGATGTTCCGAACACCCACGGCCTTCACCACATCGCCCGCCATCTCTGCTGCAAAGGGTTCGTTACGTTTCAGAATGCGCAGCTGCCCGGAAGATTCATAGGGCAAGAGCATCGCCTCCATCACCGCCAAGCCCACCTTGAATTCATGACAGAGGGCACTCACATTGCCCCCGCCAGGATTAAACCCCGGCGCATTCCAGGCGTGATCCCATAACAGTGGGTATGATGAACGCAGGCGGTTGCGCAGATCATTCCGGACAGGGAAGTGCTCCAGATAATAGTCGCGCACCTTCTGCCGCCAGGTCCGATAGCGCAGGGTCGCGCCCAGGTGCTCAATCGCCGGATTTTCGTCAGGCGGCACGGCTTGGGATGTCAGCTGGCCACCGACCCAGCGCGTGGGCTCTGTCATCACGACCCGCCTGCCCATAGCACAGGCCGAGAGGGCCGCGGCGACACCACCGGTCCCGCCGCCGATGATGGCAATGTCGACTTTGATATTCTTTTCCTGGGACATAAAAAAAACCTTCTTGAACCTGCATCTGCAACGACCGGATTTTGTCAGGGATCCTATCGGTGGGAAGTGAGGCAGAGTTGTGCAGGAACGGAGACGACGCGAAAGAGACTCCAGTATCAATTGACCGCTCCAACCTTCTGTCGAGCCATCGCAACGATGTTCTGCATGAGCCGCTTACTTGAGGGATGGCTCAGGGAAGGTGCCAGGTGCCCCAACAGGTAGCAGATCACCAGGCCATTCCCAGGCAGATGTGTCCAGGCAATCGGCTGGCGGCCATGTTCTTCCGACACGCCTTCAAGAAACACGAGAAATTCAGCCGACTGTTCGACCTCGAAGGTATAAAGCTCATCGACCACCTCAAAATCACTCAACCCAGCCGCCAACTTGTGTTCGTGATCGGTTACCTGGACCTTGAAGGGATGGATCGGAGGATGGCCCCGAAAGACGCCACCATAGAGCCGCTGCAATCCCTCCGGATCATAGGATGCCACCCCTGAATGCCAGACAAAGAGCGTCCCCCCACGCTTCACCCACTCAATGAGGGCGGCTTCATCCTCATGATCCATCCAGTTCATTTGCCGGGGCGTGCCATGCGTGCCTGGAACGACCCCCTCCTTACAGAGAACAATAAGATCGAAATTGTCCAAAGCCTCCCGATTAAAGAACTCCGGATGATGCCACGACACGAGTGAGTGTGGCCCCCCGGCCAATGCCTCCTTCAGAACAAGCTCATAAGGAGCCACGGCATGCCAATAATCACCGCAAATAAGTAACGTGTGGAGCATAGGATCCAAGGGTTGCCAAAATAGAAAAGGGGAATTTGACGCCCTGATCCTTTGCCAGCCATTCGGTAGAAGCAAGGGCATTCAGATAGAAAGATAAGGGTCGAGATAAATTAGGCCGCAAAAAACCTTCATGCAGACAAGAATGTCTGTCCCCAAGACAACACGCTCCAATCCAACCCTACCAACCACAGGCAGGAATGCCTGCGCCAGATCAATCAGAGATCGGATTCCTGACGAATCCGCTACAGGAACCTTTCTTGCGGCGACGTGTCATTGCTTGCAAGGGTGCCTGTGCTTTCAAAAGGAACCTTGGCTTTGGACACCCGTGAGCTTGGCCTCCTTGCGGCGTCAACAATATCTTACCTGGTAGATTATTGATACCCCCTCTGTGGTTCACTCAGGTTTGCTGGAGATGGGGCCACCACAGGTGCGTGGGTATCTTGCCCGCGGCCAAAACCTTTCGAACGCACATCCGTGCTCCTTTCCCAGGCCCCTCCAAAGTATGCAGGTTCGTCTGGAGTCACCCTCCTGGGGGAGGGGGGGACGAATTTCCAGTGAAATCCACTGCGGGGACTCTCGGTGCAAGGTTTCCCCGATTCGGGGAAGACCTCAAATTTCTCATAAATCCAATCCGGGGTCTGCCGGGAGCGGCCTGTTTTTATTTTGATCTGGTTATTTCTGTATGTGTGCCGGTCTTGATGTGGATCAAGCAGTGGAAACGACAATCGTTATACTGTGTCTTTTGTGCGTCTGGGTGTTCCTGGCGCGCATCGAATTCTACCAATGAAGACAATCATCAAGAACCCGCTGACAACCACCCTTCTCCTCGCGCTCAGTGCCACCAGCGGCCTGCAGGCCCAGCAAGGCTTCACGCTCTTCGGAGATCCCGGCCCTTCCATCCCGCCTGAGCAAAGGACGGTGCGACCTCTCACCGCGCCTTACTTCCATGAGGACGCTTTCGTCACCACCGATGTGCGGGGTTGGTATGTGAAGCACCATTTTTACGACGATACAATAGGTGGCGACGTCGATGTCTATGCGCTCCAGCTTCGGGTGGCGTTGACCCACAACCTGCAGTTTGTAGCCTACAAGGACGGCTACACCGACTTCAACAACACACTGGGCAATGCGAGCGGCTGGAACGATATCGGTGCCGGTATTAAATGGGCGTTCCTCCAAGACGAGGCCAACCAGTTTCATCTGGCAGCGGGGATCGGCTATGCGTTCGCTTTCGGGGATCGCGATATCTTGCAGGACGCAGGCGAGCTGCGGCTTTGGCTCTCTGCCAACAAGGGATTCGATCGCCTGCACCTCGGGGCCGTCGCCAATTACCGGATTGCTGACAGCCGTTCGGACGGTGTTCTGGGGTCGTCTGACATGCTCACCCTACATTTCCACGCCGACTATTACCTCACCAAATGGTTCAGCCCCGTTCTCGAACTAAATGGCTACTTCGTTACCAGTGAAGGTCCTGGCGGGATGCCTTTTTCCGGTGTGGATGCCGTTGCCATCGGCGGCGGAAAGAATGAAGATACAATTACAGGTTCCATCGGCGCCGAGTTTCGTCCGTTCGGCCCCGAGCTTGGCATTCGCGCCGCTTACGAAACTGAGCTGACGAACGCGCAAAGCCTCTTTGGTCACCGCTGGACCTTGTCCACCGTCTACGAATTCTAATCCCCCGAGCCAAAACCTGAACGACCTGCGGCGGGTCATGCAACCCGCCGCAGGTGCGATCAAACAAGACCCCCTTCGTCAGCATTCCAGAATGGCTGGCTGCCTGCCCTCTCCCAGGATCCCGCGCCCTCATCCATGGCATGATGGGCCTCAGCCCAGCGCCCAGGAAGAGCGGCAAACCGGGCATCCTGCTTCTCTCTATCCCCTCACTGCTTCGAGCTCATCGTGTCCATTAGGTCGCAGACCCATTGGCGAAACCAGACGGAGCCAAGGTGAGCCAATGCCAAATGATTCTGAAGGCGCAGGAACAGTGCCTGGCCGATATCGACGCTGAAAGACTGCACGATCCGGTTCTTATTCGTTTCAAAAAAACAAATCCTGCGGGCAAAAACCACTGGAGCCCTGCAAACAAGCATGCCACCGACTCTTCTTACCCCCGCGGCTCAGGCGGCAACCTGCTACCCCTAATGACAGTAATTCTCATCTTCCGCTTTCCTCTTTTGACGGGCTGGTGAACGGATGACTTTCCACCCCGGCTCGAACCGCATCCTCCGGCTCATCAATCGGCGTCGGCCACTGCGGATGAGGTTCACGCAAGCCCTTCCAAAGCGGTTCGAGTCGCTCCAGAATACCCGGATGATCCTCTGAGAGATCGTGCTGCTCGCCTACATCTTCGTTCAAATCGTAAAGCTCCACCTGTGGGATATCGTTGTCGAAGGTTCGAATAGCTTTCCAGTCACCTTGCCGAATAGCCTGAACAAAGCGGCCTTCATGGAATTCCCAATATAGCGCACGCTCGGGAAGCTCCAACGCCTCACCGGCCAAAAGCCGGGCCAATGAGACGCCGTCCACCCCCTCCGGCACCGGACCGGCCTCCCCTATCTCCACAAGTGTGGGATAGAGATCCCACTGAGCCACGATGGCATCGGACACTGCGTTCCCGGGTGTCGTCCCAGGCCAAGAGGCAATCATCGGAATTCGGATACCCCCTTCGTACAAATCGCGCTTCTATCCCCGAAGCGGGCCACTCGCCTTGAAAAATGACGGATCCACTCCACCCTCTGAGTGAGGACCGTTATCACTGATAAAAATGATCAGGGTTTTCTTCTCGATACCATGAGCTTTCAGACGCGCGATGATCCTGCTAACATCGCGATCCATCCGTGTTATCATGGCCGCTTTTGCGGCTTCCGGCGGAGGCCAATCGCGGTCGGAATAAATCCCGAGATCGGGAATTTCCATGCCATGAAGATCGCCCATCGCGGTGGACTCGTTGTTGGCATGAGGAAAGGTGAACGAAACATACAGAAAGAACTTCTCGTCCTTGAGTTGATCCAACTGATCCTCAATAAAATCGATGAACAAATCGGGGGCATACACCTCCTTGTTCGTTGAAATACCACCAACCCCTGCGGCATAACCGTGGCTGATGTATTCAACGGTGTTCGGAAGCTCAATACGTTCATCGTTCCTGAACAGGTAATCGGGATAATAATTATGGGCGCTCACTTGATCAAGATAACCAAAAAACAGATCAAAGCCCTGCTTCCAGGGAGCCCCCGTCGTGTCCTGCTCCCCCGAATCCCACTTCCCCACACCCACCGTCCGATAGCCCGATGCTTGTAACAATTCGACAAAGGTCCTGGTGCTTTTGCTCAGCGGTCGTGGCGGATTCCCCCGGATTTGCGTATGCCCGGTGTGTCGCCCTGTGAGCAGCGCCGCCCGCGACGGAGCACAGACAGTGGCCCCCGCATACGCCTGTGTGAAGCGCATGCCTCGTTCGGCCAACGCATCCAGGCAAGGCGTCTCAATTCTATCCTGACCATAAGCTCCAATCTCTCCGTAACCGAGATCGTCCGCTGAGATGAGAAGGATGTTTGGGCCGGCGTTAAGGGTCGAGAGGCACGCCACCGACGCAGCGGCAATCAAGCATTTGAAGTTTCCAGACTTTCTCCGAGGTCGCAAGGTTCCTTCATGATATCGAATTCTCATACTTTCAAACTGAAGTTATCGCTCGCATACCTGTCGCAAGTCTACGGCAACCTCAATACTACCGGCCTTTGAGGCGAGGGTTCCTTCCCCCACCCGAACCCAGATCCACTTCTGCAGGCGGTCCCTTGTAAACGATTTCTCCATTCCAGATAACCTCGACCTCACCTGTCATCGCCAAACCATTCTTCCCCAGATCCACCGTTAGTCCGGGTGTTCCTTCTGAATCAATGTAAACGGTGCTCGATTCAATACGACAGGTGAAGGAAGGTGTGGCGTGCATGGCCAGTTCGCGTCGCATCCAGATGCCACGAATTCCCCGATGCCATTCGAGATCGGATACGAACTCGAATTCCGAAGGAACCGTTCGCCGATGTTGAAGAAGCCAGCGGCGATTCTCCAATGCGGCCTCACGAGGGACATCATGCCCCTGGTCGGGTACAATAACCAGCTCAGCCTCATTTCCCACTGCCCGGAGGGCGTCACGCATGGCAAAGGCATGCGAGACAGGCACTGCGCCATCCGCCTCGCCATGCCAGATCCTGAAAGGCAGGTGAGCAACGTTTCGGGACAGATCGAGGCCGTTGGGTACATTCCAAATTCCGCCAGCCTCTGAACACGCTGAAGCCCACAAATGCGGCGAGCGGTGAGCAATCGACCACACGCCGCCGCCGCCCATCGAGTGGCCCACCAACGAATACCTGTCTGGATCGAGGCGAACGCGCTCCGCAGCATGCGCCAACGCCTGAAAAACATCCCATTCAGCGGGCCCGGAATAGCCAGTATTCCCGCGGCCCCAAGGACTCAGAACAATATGGGGTTCCAAGTCGGAACTGTCCTCTCCTTCACCCTTGTCAATCTGGACGAAATGGATCCAGACATAGAAGAGCGGGTGCGCCGGCCCCGCACCGTGAAGGTTCACAATCAAGGGGTATGCCCGCTCCGGATCCCAATTCTTCGGCAAGCTCAAGGTATAATACTGAAGCGACTGATCCCAGTCCGAAATAAATGCCAAAACGAGGCTGCGACGTCCTTCGACCAAATAGGACTCCGCTTCGTCCGCGTCCTGATCAAGTCCTTCAAGGAGGGTATGGACGGGATCCAAAATCGAGTCTGCGCGCTGCGGGCTTAACCCCAACTCAAGTTGGGCACGATTCCACTCTGCCGCCACCAGTGCGCGAACCGAACGCACGTGCTCCCGAAAAAGAGGATTTGCCTCCCGGTCCAATAGCAATGAATCGAGGCGAACCATCAGTGCCTCAATTGACCGCGGCCCTTGCGACAACTCCGCCCGTGCCTCAGCAATTGGCAAACCACCCGAAGGACCGAGCGCAAGTTGGATCTCCGTCCCCCCCGCAACTCCCTCCGGCATCCGCAATTCCACCGACAGTCGCCGCCCATCGGGGCTTTCGGTAGCACCAGAAGGCAAGTGGACAGTCTGAATCATGTGACCGTTCACGGCCACGGATAATTGGTTCACCTGTTGGGCTGCACCACTTCCCATGACGACGCTTGCAACGGCTTTATCACTTGGTTCCCAAAAGCGGGTCTTTTGGAAAAATACATCGGCGTAATCCGAAGGCGGAGGCCTCAGCCAAAATCGGGCAAAACTTGAGGGCTGGCTTCGACGACTCCCCTCGGGCCAGGGAATCGGAACCCGTTGGCCGGAAACACCTGTTCCGCTCACCATTAGCCGAAGCCCTATCTCGGTTCCAGCCCCAGCGTTCAACCCCATTTCCTCCCAAGGTAGCTTGATGTTGTAACGGGTCACTGCGTTCTCCTCGTCCCGTACAATGGTTGCGTAGCTCGCCGAACGCGCACCTTCCGGTCTGCTTCCATGCTGATGCACCCACGATTCCACGCCGTTCTCAGTCAGCGCGAATACAACCTCCAGATCATGAGTGCCAATATGAGACGTGTGTGGATCGGCATCAGGTGCTCCCTGACCAAGTCCATCCACGCTCAACTGCACACACGAGCCATCCCAGATATCACCGCCTCTTCGATCGTTTCGGTGCATGGGCTCATGAACGTCAACTCCGATCAGCAGCGCTGCTCCGGTAACCGCACCCCACCCGGTAGCGTGTACCACCTCATCGGAACGTACCGCAAAAATTTTCACGCCAGCAGTACGAACATTCTCTCCGTCACCGATCCAAGGGAGCGCAGGTACCGCGTCCTTGGGGAAGGACTCAAGTGGCAGGACGTGCAACTCAATCTCCGTACCGAGCACAAGCGCCGATAGGGATACGAATCCAATGATGCGGCTGACCAACCGGACCGCAGGAAATCCTATTTGTTTCTGAACGGGCATCCATGACCCGAAGATTCTGAATATTGAGAAGAACATGCCATCATCAGATGAATCCAAACCCGAGGTTCTGCCCTGGGCCTCCGATTGATACCTTTTCCTTTCCTGAAAGCAATCTTCCTCTCCCCGCGCCCCGCTGCGCGGGTGGAAATCCACGCCTCCCTCCCCAAGGTCCTGGCCATGTCCGCCCCAGACGGCCGATTAAGCAAAACAAAAGCTGGCCTGTAGCCTGCAAATCAGGATAACCCTGTCGCCTTTCTCATGGCATTCTACGACTTACCCGGCATCACTTTGCTTTCACACAGCCCGCAGGGAATCCGCGTTGAGCTAAACTTCGATCTGGACGGGCTTCTCGTGCTTTGGATCTCGCCGCGCGCCACGACTTCGCGCGATTACCGCGACCGCAACTTCAGTAACCGCGACGATCACACGCGTCTCTTTGATCGCATTACCCTGCCCGGCTTGTCGCAGGAACAATTCGTGAAGTGCGATTATGATCCCTTTCATGTCGTCGCGCACTTTAACGAGCAGGTGCTGCATGTCGTTCCACTGGTGGATTCGCCGGCCGTTGTTCTCTGGACCGAAAACAAGCAGAGGGTTGAGCTGAAGACCGACAAACAGGACCTGCCCGGGGCTCGTGAAGCCCGAACTTTTTCCACCTTCCATCCCGATCGCGGGCTCAGGTTTGAATATGTTGCCGCCCTCGGGGAAGGAGGTGCCTTTATCCATCAGCCGATCCTCGATACCGGACGCAGTGTCTATGCCAGCACCGACCTCGTACCCAATCAACTGCTTGTCATCGGAGGAGCGTTAAAGGAAGAACAAAAATGCAACGCCTATCTTGCTCTCACCGAGAATACTCCGGCACAAATCCTGGCTGCGAACGAAGCGCGCGTCGAAGAGCTGATCCGCCCGGGCCTCTTCAAACTGCGCGACATGCCTGAGCTCCAACACTTGCTCAACGTCAATCGCCGCGTCCTCGCCAGCATGCAGGATTTCTCCGGCGCTATCCGCGCGGCCCTCAATCGCATCTACTATCTGATCTGGGTGCGTGATGGGGCCATTATCGAAGCCTTCAATGGCTACGCCGGCAACGCCCGCGCCCTCCGCGACTGGACGGATTTCCTCTTGGCCAATCCCACCGTGATCGAGGACCCGAAACACAGCGGAAAAACGTTCCTCATGCTCGTGAATAAGATCACCAAATGGGAAGAGGACGGAATCTTCTACGCCATCTGGTCCGCCTTCACGACATGGACACAGACCGGCGACGCCTCGGTCATTTCAGCCGAACGCTTGACCTTGCTCGGCGAGGTCATGGACTGGCTCGAGCGCTACGGCTACGATGAAGAGCGCGGGCTCTTTGGGCGCTATTTCTACTGCGAGACACCCCTGCCCGGCTCTTACGATGACGGCTTCGATGGCGCAGTGGGCAAAACCGTGGGGACGTCCGATACCAACATCGATGGCAAGCTCGTTCGCCGTTCCTACGACATTTATATAAACCAGCAGGCCTACGCGAGCTACGCTATGTTGGCCGCGATGAATAAGGGCGGAAAGGCGCGGCAATACTTGGATAAGGCCCGGAGAATCGGCGAGCAAATGCGGTCTTTCTTTAAGGCAGACCATAGCCTGCCCGACTACGGCGATCTTCTCCTCGAAGATGGCAGCATATACCGCGCGGGACCCTACGGCCTCGATACGACCGACTATGTCTGGGCCCTGAGCATCCCGCCCTTCAGCTCAGAGCCTGTGCAAATGCACGCCATCCGCCAGCACCTCTTTGATTCCATGATGGCCAAGCCGGGGAACTACTTCCTCGCCTCCTGGTTCAGCCTGCTGGCTTCCCTCGACCTCGAATCCTTTGCCGAAGACGACCTACACCATGCCATCAACTATGCGGCCGGGCAGTGCTACCGCCCCGGCAAGTACCTCGCGATGCCCAACAGCGTCGTCGAAATGACAGATATGCCCGACGGGCACCTCTGGCACGATGTCCGCCCACAGGCTTTCAGCGTAGGCCCATGGCTCGCCACCATGACCGGCACCGGTGTCCGGCGTCTGCCCTTCGGCCTCGCCGTGCGGGCCAACAAGACGCTGAACGATATCACCGACTACCAATACAAAGGGAAGGAACTCGATTTCAGTTTCACAGGAGAAGGTCGCCACCTCCAGCTGAGCATCAACGGGAAACCGGTCATAGCCTCTTTGCAACTCCCCGAGACTCTTCTTGAGGCTGATCGGAATGCCATCCGCATTGAGAACACCAACGAACCCCCCGAGCGGCCGCTGCTGGTTCATTCCACCGTTTCCTTAAACAGCGTCGAAATTTCGTCCAATGCAGTCATCTACAAAGCCGCAAGTTATGGCCTCTGCCAGTGGTCCCTCACCGAAACGGAAGGCTGGACATTTGATCTAAAAGATGCCGCCGGGGAGACGGTCCCCTATCGCCTCGAAACCCAAGGGTCCCATGTTTGGTTATTGGCCGAAGCTTTCGGAGACGTAAGCCTTGAACTGACCCAAGCATAGATCCTCAACAGCTCCAGCGACGCCCCGACAATTTCTGGCCGTATCTCCCGGCACATCCGAAGCCTGCCGAACAAACCTCGCTTGCGAGGTTCACCGCCGCAGACCCCTCGCATGATGCACCTTCGCTTCCGAAGATCCTGCAACGTTCGGGATGCCCACCGAACACGTGAACCAGCCGGCACAATCTTCCAAACAAGCCACAGGGCTGTGTGGCCGTCAAAGCCTCGGGGATGTCAACGATATCTTACCTGGTAGATTATTGATGGCCTTTGTGGTTCGCCGGAGTTTGCTCAAGAGGAAGATTCACTCGAAGCCGATCAATCGGCCGATAGATGTTCGGTCGTTCCAATTCCAAGCCCCACCGCCCAC
>CAYOIB010000082.1:0-5135 GCA_964403935.1 uncultured Puniceicoccaceae bacterium
CTTTAACTTCCGTGATGGTCCGTGTCATTCCGTGGATGGTTGCCTTGGTCTGTGGTTGGCTTTGGCTCGGCTATGTTTCACCGCCCGCTTGTGCCTCGCTTGAGAACGCGGAGGGCGCGGAGGAAGGCAGGAGGTTTGAAGGGCGTAGTGGTGAGGGGTGAAGGGCGTAGTGCCTTTGGAACAGACAGGAATGTCTGTTTCACGTTGGGAACGGCACAGGCATTCCTGTCTGTGGGTTTGGAGGTGATGGCTTGGGGGTGTGGTGGGGTTCACGTTTTGGCAAACGCGGTTGCGGGAGCCGATTGTCGGCGGCAGTGTCGTCTGTCCTCTATGTTGGCGTCTGTGAGAGGGCGTTATCAAGGGCCCTCTGCTGTGATTCGTTCAAGACCGCTGGCGGGTCGATGATTGCTTTGGTCAGGGGGGAGGAGAGACGGAAGGAGATTTTGTCAGTTCGTGCCAGAAGGAAGGGGCTGGGCGGTGATCGTCGAAAGCGATGCGTTCGCCTTTATCGCAAAAGGTGTGGAGGGCGGCGGTCATGGGGAGGTGAAAACCCTTCCGGGTAGCTTCTTCAAGGTAGTAGGGAAGCTCCCGGAACTTGACGCCGAGATCGTTACCTATGCCTGCGAGAACGGCATCGGCGGCCTTTGCAAGGTGGGTGTTTCGGAAGGTGGAGGCAACTTGTTTGAGGTCGAGTTCGCTATGGTGGGCGAAGGCCAGGATCTCGAGAGCGGCGGCATTTTCGTAGGCCATCTTCAATTGATTGACGCCTTTCATGGCTTGGCCGGCCCCGACGGGCCCGCAGTGGTGGAGCAGTTCGCTGCCGGCAAAGGCGGTCAGGAGCGGGCGGTATGCGGCGAAGTCTTCATCCGAGCCACCAAAGAAGACATGAAGTTGTCGTTTCTCCGCGCCCCAGCGTCCACCCGAGAGGGGGGCATCGTTGATCCGGATGCCGCCCGTGGCACCTTCGGCATGCAATTCTATGAAGGCGGCAGGCACGGTCGTGCCGGTTTCCAGGATTCGCTGACCTTCACGCATGGAGGGGAGGAGTTCGTCCCGTGCGACCTTCAGAAAAGCCGAGGAGCTGGGGAGGCTGCAGACGACGACAGCAACAGCTGTGGCAAGGTCTTGGAGTGAGGCCGCGGGCCGGACACCCTTTGCTTTCAGAGCTTCCATTCGCTCTGGCCTGAGATCGAACCCACAAACGTCATAGCCTGCGTCGTGGAGGCTCAGGGCAAGGGGAAGCCCCATGTCGCCGAGGCCGACAACGCCGACGGAGCTTGAAGAAGACAGATCGTATGGTGAAGGTGGCAGCTTGGGAAGAGGCATTGGATGGAAGGTCAAGGTCGATTGATAGAAGTGTATTAACGTTGGAAAGGCGTCACTGGATGGCGATCCTCATTTTCTGAATGCGTTTTCGGGATGCGGCCCTAACTTGGGCGAGGTCTGCTCGAACCGGCAGGCTTGCGAAGAGGGGCGTGCCCAGTTGCCCGGCCACCACGGAGGGTGACCGGGCGGATCCTGACTAACCAAGATACAGGACAAAATCACTCTTCAGGGCCGATGTTCAGCCGAATGAAGAGGGGCTCGGGTGGAAAAATGGGTACAGCGGCCTCCCAGAGTTGGGCGCTGCCGTCACCATCGGGATCCGGATCGATCACCTGGAGGAGGGTGCCGTTGCCCAGGGGCAGCCAGCTTTCGAGGTCGCTGGAGGACTCGGGGAGTGTTCTCAAGCCGGCGTCGTTGGTTGTGCGACGAAAGCGGAAGCGTAGGTGAGTTTGCCCCGGATTGGAGGAATCGAGTTCGAAGGTGGGGAGCAGCTCGCGTGGTGCCGGAACGGTTGGGTCAGGCAGGTCCAGGGCGAAGGCCAGAAGATTCGGGATCCCGTCACCGCTGGCGTCACCTTGCATCGAGGCATCCTTCCCCTTCCAGTCGAAGCCCGCACTCCAGGCGGCATAGGTTGTTTCCAAATCGGGGCCTGCCGGTTCCGTGACGACGCCTCCAAGGGCGAGGTTTACGAGGCCCATCGTTTTTCGCGTGTATTGGCCGGCGAAGGCGTAGAGCCGGAATGTGATCGAATTGAGATCCTTATACGCCGGGTCGGTGGGGAGAGCGACGGCGTAGGGCTCCATTGCGCTGCGGGCAATCTCCGACGAGATGAAGATGGCGTCATCGGGGGATTGGAAGCCATCGACCGAGCTGAAGAGAGCGATGCGGCCCGACGCCTGACTGTTGCCCATACGGTCGATGGCAAATTGCAGAACGCCGCCCGCCAGATCGAGGGTTCCTTCATCTACGGAAACGGTGAAGTGGAGGTATTGGTTGTTGGAGAGAGCGTGGCTGAGGGTCGAGACCGTAGCGCCATGGTTCTGAGAGTAGTAAAGGCCGTTGTCGCCTGTTTCGATCACGATCCCGGGACCCGCCTGGATCCCGCTGAAATTGATCGCGTCGTGCTGCGTGTGGACTGCCACCCAAGGCAGGTTGCTGGACGGGTTTGTTCCGCGGAAGTCCGTGAAAAAGAGAGTGTCAATGGATTCCGGGAGGCTTGGGTCAGCTCCGGATACAAGGTGAAGCGGGAGGGTTGAGCCGAGCTCCACGTTGTCGATCCGGGCATCGAGATCGACGCCGGAGATGGCCGCTCCGAAGGTGAGGATCAAGTAGTCGTAGCCTTCTGCGAAATCGACTGGAAGAGCCACTTCCCTCCAGCTGGATTCGCTGGGGATGCCACTGAGGGTTCCCTGCAGGAGGGTGGCATCGGGCGAGCCTCCGCTGGCGGGGTGGGAGGCGGTTTGAACACCCATCCTGGCGTCAACTGTTGCCGCGCCGCCGTTGTACCCATAAAGCCGGTACGCAATGCCGGGTGAGGCCAGTTTTATATCGAAACGTAAGAAACCTTCGCCCTTGGTCTGGCGGTTGTCATGGATGACCTGGAAGGCGGTGCGGGCGGCATTTCCGTTGGCCACAATTGCGCGATCGGGGTAGCCATATCCGGTGCCATCAAGGCTGGCAAAGGTGCGCGAGGGAACACCGTCAACCTTCCAGCCTTCTCCCGCCATCTCCGTGCTGGCCTCACCCGGATAACTCAAGGATTGGAGGTTTTCGGAAAAGTCACCATTCACGAGAAGGTTGGCCGTGAGTGGAGCAAGGTGGAGCACCAGGTCGCCCATGTCTGCCGGGATCGGGTTGGATGTGGACGTTCCGAAGAGCGAATAGGTTACCGATCCGGAACCACCCGCCTGCTGTGTAACAGCAACATCGAAGCCGAGGGTGAAGGATTGTTTGTCCACTGTTCTTTCAATGTTTGAGAATGGGATCTTGGCCTCGATCGTCCAGCCTTGTGTCGTTTCATGGGTCGCGATCGCAATATCGGCGGGGCGTCCATTGCGCTCCTCCCAACTGCCGTCCGGGTGAATGACGATGTGCCGGTCGTCGGCGTTCAGGGCAAGTTGCTTGGAATGAAAGCCATCCAGGAAAATATGGGCGGCGTCATTCGGGTTGCGGGCCCCTCCATCGACAATGTCGATGGCAACATAGAGGGCCTCCTCGTCCCAGCACATGGCAAAGCGGGGACTGGCGGATCCAGCGCCGCTGTCGATGGGCAGGGTGAGGTCCCAAGCTGGTTCCGCGAGCACACCATCCAGGGTCGGGGGTGCATGGACAGGGGCGGCAATGAGGGTCTCGTTTTCGGCGGAACCGAGCAAAAGACCGAGGCTGATTGTTCCTTCGGAACCGGCTGAATCCCTGACCGCGACTGTCACCTTGTAGGAGCCGGGCACAGACGTGGGGGTGCCGGTGATGATCCCGGAGGGCGTCAGCGTGAGCCCACGGGGAAGATCGCCCTGGAGAAGGGTCCACTGCATGTCGCCGACACCGTTTTCGTGTTCGAGGCGGTATTCATAGGGTTTGCCGATACGGCCCTGAGGCAGCACACCGGTTGTAATGATCGGGGGCGCGGACGAGAGCGCAAACAAGATGAAGGGACGTTCGTCGAACTTGCCGCTGGCATCTTCCGCCCGAATCGTGACATCGAAGATTCCGACTTCAGGGGTGGTGCCTGAGAGGATGCCGCTGGAGCTCAGCTGCAGGCCGGTGGGCAGAGCACCGCTCGCAATCGACCAGGTGACGGCACCTTCTTCGAGAGCGGTGCTGAGCTGGTAGGCATAGGGCTCGTTCTCAACGGGATCGGGCAGGGAGGCGTCGGTCACGATAATTTGGGTGGCGAGGCCGGTCCATGGGTGCCGCGAGGCGACAGTCCAGACAGCGTCCTGAATGACGTCGGCCAGCGCCTGAGTCACTTGGTACGGCTGGACGGGTGCCTGACCGCGTGGGTCTTCGCCGTAGATTGTGGCAAAGAAAGTGAGGGCGATGACATAGCTGCCGCGTGTATTTGAGTGGCTGTTGTCAATAAGCCAGTCGGATTGGTGGGATATGCCAGGGACACGGCCGGCGCGCATTCGCATGTGTAGCTCGTGGAAGACGTGGCCTGTTGGAATGTAGCGGAAGGTCGTCTGCGGCTCGGCATCCTGCAATTGCAGGAAATACTGATCGAAGTAGGCCCGTGTTTTGTATTCGCTGGCACTGCCGTTCAGCCAGTAGTCGACATTCCATCCGGCGAGAAGATTTGGCGGCTGCTGAGCATAGACATAGACGATGGCATCGGGACTGATGCCGGTGGGGTCTTCCGGACCGGGTGTGGTCGCGAGGGGCGGGCCGAAGGTGCCGTCCCCCCGGAGTGCGCGGGCGAAGGAGGCCCCTGTCGAAAGTTGTGCGGCGTATCCCGTGCTCGTCGGCTGCAAGGTTATGGCGTCCCATTGATAATTCGCAAAAGCATTTGGGTAGGTGCCGTAGGGGCTGTGGGTGAATCCACCGGTGGGGTTTTCCCAGAGGTAGTGAATGGGCGCACCGGGCACCCGTTGCGAACCCAGGGCGAGGCTGTGCCCGGCGGCGGAAACAATGTTCTGGAACCCATCGTAGCGCACATCATCCGTCAGGCTGTTTCCCAGCATGTAAACCCGCAAATGTGTGGCGGAGAGGGTGGACAGGCTAACGATGGATAACGTTGCCAGAAAGAGCAGACGGGGGATTCGGGGCGTTATTCTCATAATACTCAACTGTTCTAGAGGGGGAGGATCGGACGC
>CAYOIB010000082.1:5235-12662 GCA_964403935.1 uncultured Puniceicoccaceae bacterium
GGGGAAGGGGGGGAAGCAGGAGACGTCAGCCCGAAGGACCCGGAAGCCGTGTCTGCTGCTAAGGAGGCTTTTTATCACTTCAAGGCTGTTGGCAAGCCGAATTTAGAAGGATGCAATTCAAAGAGATAAAGTAGAGCCAAGGTGCCGGGGAACGGTGTGACAGGAGAAGTGCATCTTCAGGGATCGTTATTGAGCACCCTGGTGGGGCTGGCTGCCGGTGCGGGAGTGGATGCGGAGCGATCCTGTCTTATCGGCGGCGTGGCAAGGTCTGTCCATCGATCCAGTATGCGGATAGCAGGGTCTTCCGGGGAGTCGGGTCAAATCCAACCCGGCCGTGGCGGACCTGTTGACCGAGGATCTGGACGGCGGCCTCAATAATCTCTTTTCGCATGAAACGGGCGCCTGCCATCAGATTGGGTATGTGCCTGTAACTGCCGTTATTGCGGACATGCAAGCAGGCGAAGGCGAGGTCTTGGGGCACCCGGAATCCTTCTGCTTTGAGCCATTCATACTGTCCGGTGTGGGTCCCGATGATGGCTTCCGGTTTATGACGTTTCACCCACGCGATAAAACGCTCCTGGTCCCGCATGTCGCAATGATCAAGAACGGGAATTCGTTCGCGTTCGGGAGTTTGTCGGAAACAGCTATGTGCCGCGGCATGTCTCAAGGCATCATCCGGTATTGATTCGGCATGTTCAAGTGGTGCGATGCCGATGCGGCGATACCCTGCCTCGCGCACGTTGAGCCAGACCATCCGCAGTGTTTCGAAATGGTCGAGGTCGACACAATGAAGGATGCAATCTTTGGGCGGGGGACCGATGGCAATGAGGGAGAAGGCATTCCATTCCAGCACCGGGAGGCTTCGGCAGTCGGTTGCAAAGGCAAGAATGAGGCCGGCAATTCCCCGGCGTTGCAGCTTTGCGCTCTGGTCGCCTCCGAGTTGAAGGCGCTTGGCGACAATGGATTCAAGGTGGTAACCGGCGTTCAGGGCCGCGTCGCGCGCGCTGTCGATGGCCTCTTCCTCATAGGTATAGGTGTTTGTGTCCGTTGGACGGCTCGTAATATAGGCCAGCCCAATATGAGAAGGGGTGTTGCGAAACTGCTTTGTTGCGAGGGAGGAAAGAAGGGGATTGGGAATATAGCGCATGGCAATGGCCATTTCGCGCACCTTCGCTCGCGTGGAAGCGGCTACTTTTGGATCTTCCCGGAGGGCGAGAGAAACGGTCGGAACGCTGACGCCCGTAGCCTGCGCGATATCACGCAGGCTGATGCGGCGGGTTGGGGGAGCGTTCGCCTCGAAGTGTCCGGATTCAAGATCCTTGGTATCCATGTCGTGTCGTCTGCAAGAGTCTGATCAGCTCCGGGGATAGGGTCACTGAAGCAACGTTAAGGACGGCTTGTGCGGGGTCAATGCTTCGAATATGGGCATTGCCTTGTCGTGTTGCCTGACCCCGCCTGATGGTGATGAAGGTCGGCTCGACGAAGAAATCTGATGGGAAGGGCGGCGCTTCGACTGGACACGTTCCCGTGAAGGCACTACCCGCGTAATATGAATGAGAACGTCGAGGACCTGAAATTGCCGATTTCGTCGCCGGATCCGCCGCGCGATCTCCTGGCACCGGATGAGGTGCCAGGGCCTGTTGAAGTGGTCCTGGACACAGACACGTATAATGAGATTGATGACCAATTTGCATTGGTTTACATGCTGATTTCCCCTGGTCGCTTCCGTTTGTTGGCCGTGCATGCCGCCCCCTTCCATAACGATCGCTCATCCGGACCCGAAGACGGTATGGAAAAGAGCTATGAGGAGATTCATCGGGTGCTGGAGCGGATGGATTGGAAGGCGCCGCTTCCGATCCACCGAGGCGCGACGCGCTTCATGCCGTCTTTGCGGGAAGCGGTTGTGAGTAGCGCCACGGAAGACCTGATCAAGCGGGCGCTCGAGCCACGTTCTGGGCGGCTGCATGTTATCGCCATTGGAGCGATAACAAACGTGGCTTCGGCGATTCTGATCGAGCCGCGTATCGTCGACCGGATCTCGGTGACTTGGCTGGGCGGGCATCCTCTCGACTGGCATCACACGAACGAGTTCAACATGAAAGGGGACCCCCATGCATCGCGTCTGATTCTGGATTGCGGCGTTCCTCTGACGCTTGTGCCTTGCAAAAATGTGGCGGAGCATCTGCGCACGACGGTGGGTGAGTTGCGGGAGTTGATTGGGCAGTCGGGTGAGATCGGGCGCTATTTGTGCGACATCGTGGCGGGGTACCATGCCGACCCTCGCGGGTGGTCCAAGGTGATCTGGGACATTGCGCCGGTCGCGGCCTACCTGCATCCGAAATGGGTGACGACCGCACTCGAGCACAGTCCGAACCTCACTCAGCTTGCCCCTGAGGTGAACCTGACCTGGAGCTTCAATCCCTACCGTCACCTGATCCGCATCGCTGTCGAGGTGGATCGGGATCCGATTTTCCGCGACTTTGCCGACAAGCTGGTGCGGTATACGGGTGCCTCGGCCTGACCGACCGGTCAGCGGCCCTTCCGTTTGAGTGTTGCATGGAGCTGGCGCAGTTTTGTGAGGGTGCGCGTCTGGAAGCGCAACCGGCCGACCTTACGTTCCCAGTTATAGATACTCGGTTCTGAGACCCCGAGCTTCCGGGCGAATGCCGCTCGGCTGAGCCCAAGCTGCTTGCGCATGATCCGTACGGTTGCGGACGTTGGTTCAAACTCAACCGGCACAAAGAGCGGGGGCTCGGGTGTCCGGGCAGCTTTGGTTGTGGTGTGCGCCGGTTTCGAAGACTCCGGCTCCGGTGGCACTTTTGTTTTGGCGGTATCGGTGCCCTCGGCGGCCGGTTCGATATCCAGCCCGAAGACATCGCTCATGGCACTGGCAGAAAGCGTGCGGCGGCGACCGGAAGGCGCCTTTGTGTTGAGGGCTTCGGCGGTGGCATCGAGCGTGAGGAGTTCCCGGTGATCGACGCCGCGTAGCTTAAAGAGGAGTTCGGGCGCGGTATCGAGGCGCGCGCCGATGCCGTAGAGCACTGCGGCGACGTGCTTGCACATGTTGGCCCAGTCCGGGCAGTTACAGTCGAACTGAATCTCTTTGATGTCGGGGAAAAGCCCGTTGGTGGGATCCGTTACGATGCCCATGATCTCATCGGAGATCTTTCCCTGGAGGAGTTCTATCAGCGATCCGATCTTTCCCCGGCAACTCTGTTGGAGAACCTTCCACTTGTCTGCCGGGAGAGGCTTGATGCGGAGGGTGAGTTCGTAGAGCTCGGATCCCTGGACCATCGCCCGGACCTTGCCGGGTTCAATCCCGAGGTGAAGAACAGAACCGTTGCGCACGTAGGTTCGCCCCCGGGGAAGCCGGTTGTCGTAGTCGCTGTAAGATTCGAGGTGGCGGCACCAGGATCGGCCCCAGAAGCTTGCGGCGATCAGGCGCTTATTGGTCAGGTGATCGATGGGCTCGAGTGCGTGCCCTTCTGCGAGGAGCGCCTTGAGCTTCTTTTGTGCTTTTGCCTTTTTTGTGGCGGCGGAGATGTAGGGGCGGTCGAGGTACCAGCTCATGTGGAGGTATCGGTTTGCGAGAGATCGAGGCGAATGAAAGCGAGCAGCTCCTCGTTGTTCATCTCAGTCAGGTTTTTTTCGGGTCCATCGCTGAGGATCTGATCCGCCGTAAGTTGCTTTTCCGAGATAAGGGCGTCGATCTTTTCTTCAAGGGTCCCGGAGGTGATGAATTTGTGAACGAGGACGTTACGTTGTTGGCCAATCCGGAAGGCGCGGTCGGTCGCTTGGTTTTCGACAGCGGGATTCCACCAGCGATCGAAGTGGATGACGTGGGAAGCCGCCGTCAGGTTCAGGCCCGTTCCCCCGGCCTTCAGAGAAAGAACAAAGAAGGGAGGGCCTTCGTCGCGCTGAAAATGGTCAACCGCCTTTTGCCGATCTTTGACGGAGGTGCCTCCGTGGAGGATCAGGCCGCCGCGTCCGAAAACGCCGGAGAGGCAGGCTTCCAGCGGCTCGGTTAGCTCGCGGAACTGCGTGAAGATGAGGGCCTTCTCGCCTCGGGAAGCGATCTCTTCGCAGAGGGTCTCCAGGCGTTGGAACTTCGCGCTGTATCTGGGCGCGTATGCACCGGTTTTGGTGAGCTGATCGGGGTGGTTACAGATTTGCTTGAAGCGCATGAGATAGGCAAGAACCAGCCCCCGACGCTGGATGCCGTCGCTCAATTTGAGTTCGTCCGCGAGGGATTTGGCGCTTTGCTGATAGAGCTTTGCCTGTGCTGCGGTAAGGCCGCAGAAGACTTTCATCTCCGTCTTTTCGGGCAGATCGGAGATGATGGAGCGGTCGGTTTTCAGTCGCCGAAGAATATAAGGCCCGACAAGGCGGCGTAAGGGGGCGTAGTGTTCCCGGTTCTGCGATCTCAGTTGCGTGATAAAGGTTTTGAACTGTGAGGATGTTCCCAGAAGACCCGGATTGATGAAGTCAAAGAGGGACCAGAGGTCGCCGAGGTTGTTTTCGATTGGCGTGCCCGTCAGGGCGATGCGGGCTTGTGCCTGAAGCTTGCGCACCGATTTGCTCTGCCTGGAACCTGCGTTTTTGATCGCTTGGGCTTCATCGAGAATGACCCAGCCCCACTGGATGCGGAAAGGCCAGTCGAGGCGGTGCAACATGCCGTAGGTCGTGACGACCAAGTCGATATCCGCGAGGAGCGCATCGTTGGGTTGCGTGAGTTCTTCGGACGAGGCATGGGAACGGTGCGCGATGAAGAGTCGCAGCGAAGGAGCGAATTGTGTGGCCTCACGCTTCCAGTTTCCAATCAGGGAGGCGGGAACAATGAGCAGACTGGGAGAGCCTTTCGGCGCGGTTTCCTTCTTTCTCAGCAGCGCTGCCAGGACCTGAATCGTTTTGCCGAGTCCCATGTCATCCGCCAGACAGGCGCCGAGTCCTGCCCGAGAACAGAACCAAAGCCAGTCCAGGCCGCAGGCTTGGTAGGGACGGAGCGTCGCCTGGAGACTGCACGGAACGGCCATTGGCTGGGGCGAAGTCAGTTGGCGAAGGGTATCGGCCAGCCATGCCCCCGGTTCCGCGAAAGCCCACTCGCGATGCTCTTCGAGTTCTGTTGCATCTTGAAGATCACTCGGTGCCCCTGCCAGCAAGCGCATCCCTTCGATGAACGAGATACCACCGGCTTCCTCAACCGCTTTCCAATGATCAAGCGCTTGCTGAAGCTTCTCCCGGTCCACCTCGATCCACTGGCCCCGGAAGAGGACAAGCCCATCATCCCCTTCGAGGAGGGCGGCAAGCTCCTCCTCGCTCAGGGCGGTCCCATCGATCACGACGTCGAGCCTGAAATCCAGAAGCGCATCGAGGCCGACGGTGCTGCGTTTCTTTTCTCCGATAACAGCGGATACCCGGGGCCGCTTGCCGCGTTTCTGCCACCAGTTGGGAAGACGCACGAGCAGGCCGGCTTCCTCCAGTACGGGAATTTCCTGAAGAAAGGCGTAGGCCTCGGTGGGTGTCCAGGCCAGAGGATGAAAGATGTCGCCGGTGCTGACCAGATCCGAAATGAGATTCGATGTCGCCTCTGCCCGGTGAAGGGGTGTCAGGAGTTTCAGGAGCGCCGCCTTGTTCCGGGCACCGCTAGACTCCTTGAGTGCCTGGCCCAAGGGGAGCTGTTGAAGCTTTCCGGAGCGTGTCAGCCCCGCTGCATAGGAGGCCATAAACGCGAATGGGAACTCCGGATCACTTTTATTTTCGGCCAGGTGAAGCGTTACGCGGCCGACCCGAGTCCAGCTGGGAGCATGGTGTTCCAGAAATTCGCTGATGCCGGAGAGCGTCGCTGCCCGTGCACGTGTCCACGCTTCCAGGCGTTCCCAGAGGGACTGAAGGCGCTCGGGCGAAAGATACTCAGCACCCTGTAGCGGCGGGGCGTTGAGAACCCACTCCGACAACGTGGCCGAGTCCGGGGGCGGCAGCGGTTTCAGTTCATTGTCCTGAGACTCCGGAAGATGGCAGAGCTCGCGAATGAACAGATCGGCAAAGCTTTTCCAGTAAACAACCGACGCATCTCCCCCGGAAGGTAAGGGATGCCCTCCCAGATGGATGAGGCCGGCGGCATCCGATTCCGCAAACACCGGATGAAGCTCGCTTGTGGGATTGGGGCACACCACCCCACCGCGGGGCGTCAATTCAAGCTGGTTATTGAGCGGGGGATTAGCAGGCAGCATTTATCCCGATCCGAGCAGCCTCCACCTCGGATGTCGACCTTCACCGTCATGGAATTCTCGATAAACTTAATTGGGCAGGATGGGATGAGCCTCACCGGAGTCGACGGCTCGGGGGTATCAGAATGATTAATACGGATGATTCCGTATTGTTTTAGCATAACAAAATCTAATATTAGGATTGCTCTGCTATAAGTTTTTCAGGAGCTTTCAGTCCTCTTCTGATGCGTATAGGTGACTTACAAAACTGTTCTTTGACAGACTTCCCCGGAAAAGTTGCTGCGGTTGTCTTCACCCAGGGTTGCAACCTTCGGTGCCCTTACTGCCAGACGGCTTCCCTCGTGATTCCGGAATGCTTCGAGAAACCCATTCCGGAAGAAGAGGTGTTGGCCCGCCTCGAACGCCGAAAGGACCGTCTCGAGGGGGTTGTCATCACCGGAGGTGAACCGACCCTTCATGCCGACCTTCCCCGCTTTATCGAAAAGGTGCGGGCTCTGGGTTTTGCCATCAAGCTCGATACCAATGGGACGCGACCGGATCTCCTTCATTCGCTCATTCGCGACGGTTTGCTGGACTATATCGCGATGGATATAAAAGCCCCGCTCCTCCGGTATAGCCAGACCGTAGGGCGCCCGGTTGCGGCTGAAGTCATTCGACGCAGCATCTGGATTCTTCGCAACAGCAGGGTGGATCATGAGTTCAGGACGACAGCCGTCCCCGGCATACACACGGTGCGTGAGTTGAAGGCAATCGTGAATCTGATCGACGGAGCCGAGTGCTTTGTGCTGCAGGAGTTCGTCTCGCAGTCACCCCTCCAGCGCGGTTTGATCGGACGCCCCGCCTTCCCACGCCGAACGATTGAAGAGCTCCGGCCTTACATGGAGCGCCGCGTGAAGCGATTTGAGATCCGGATCTATGACGAGGCTGTTAAAATGCCTGTCGGCAAGCGCCGTCGTGCCTCCCAGGCCGCCAGTGTGGGGGCCAACGCCTAAACATAACATCCCTTTCCCACTTTGGATCTGGAGAGATCCATGCAGAAGCAGACAACGACAAAGATAGACAGCAACAGACAAGAGACAAACAACAGAGCAATCGCATAGGACAGCAGCACCGTGGAGACGGTGCATTAGAAAGCCCTCGCCTCATATCTGCGAGGGCTTTTTGTTGCCTGGATCTCAGCAGCAGCTCCAGGCAAGTAAA
>CAYOIB010000083.1:0-12040 GCA_964403935.1 uncultured Puniceicoccaceae bacterium
GTGATGAGCAGATTGAAGGGGGCTTCGAAGAGGCTCTGCCAGGCAGCTTCACCATCGGCGGCCGAGCGCACAAGGAAGCCATGCTCGGTGAGCTCTGTTGTCATGAGTTCTCGGAGAAGATCGTTGTCTTCTGCGATGACGAGACTCAGTTTCTGACGGGGGGAGGAGGGATGTTCTCTCGGAGCAGGCGGGAACAGCAGGCGGGCAAATTCGGGTTTCTGCAGGGTCGAGGCTTGAAGGCTCATTGTGGTGTCGGTCGAAGTGAAGGAACGGGTGAAAGGCTTGGGTTCAAGGACTCTGACGTTATTTTGAATAAGATGTTGCCCTGTGTAAGCTCCATCGATCTTACGCCATCGCAGCGATAGGCGCTTGTTTCGCGGAGTAGCGTTTGCGTTTCCGGTAGAGCGTCGTGGGATCAATTCCGAGAATGGTGGCGGCTTCTTCCTGTGAAGTCGTAATAGCCAGAATATGTTCGATCTGGGCGCGCTCGAGGGTTTCAAGCGAAACGAGGGATCCGACTTGGTAGCGGCCCGGTGGGGATTCGTCGGTGCGCAGGTGATGGGGGAAATGAGCCCGTTCAATCTGATCCCCACGCGTCATGATGAGGGCGTGCTCGATGGCGCTGTGAAGCTCACGCAGGTTTCCCGGCCAAGTGTATCGGGACAGGGCATCAAGGGCGCTACTTGAGAAGCCCCGGACGGGCTTGCCGATCTCACGGGCGAGGGCTTCAAGTTTCTTTTCCGCGAGCCAGGGAAGGTCAGCAATTCGATCGCGCAGAGGGGGCATCTCAATTGGGATCACGCTCAGGCGATAGAAAAGATCCTCGCGGAAACGTCCCGCCTGCACTTCGGCTTCGAGGTTTTTATTGGTTGCGGCGATCACCCGAATACGAGCCAAAAGCGGGGTGGGGTCGCCAACGCGTTCATACTCCCGCTCTTGAATAAGGCGCAGCAGTTTGGATTGAATGTCAGGGGAGAGGTCGCCGATCTCATCAAGGAAGAGGGTTCCTCCTGCAGCATGGGTGACCTTCCCGATCTTGTCGCGGATCGCACCGGTGAAGGCCCCGCAAACGTGTCCAAAAAGGTCGCTTTCAAACAGTTCCCTGGAGAGGGAGGGGCAGTTGACGGTTACGAACGGGCCTTCTCTCGCCCCGCTATGGCTGTGGATGGCGCGGGCGAGCGTGGTCTTGCCGGTCCCGCTCTCGCCGAGGAGAAGGAGCGTGGTCGACATAGGGGCCACGCGGGCGGCGAGATCGTAGACCGTCCGCACGCATGGAACTTGAGTCTCGAATGTCGTGACCGGTAGTTTTTGAGATCTTGTTTGAGGCGGGTTGCGTTCGTGACGGACAAACGGTCCCGCCTCCAGGCGGGTGAGGCAACGTTCGAGGCTTTCGTGAACCAACGGCTTTTCGAGGTAATCCGTTGCTCCTGCTTGAAGGGCTTCGATCGCTGCATCGATGGATCCGAGCGCGCTCATGACAACCACCAGCATCGCATTTTCCTTTGAGAGAAGTCGCTGAACAAGATCCAGCCCATCCGCCCAGGATACTGCGCCCGGAAGCTCGATGAATAGGGCGTCGAAGTCCTCGTGAGGCAATTTTTTGAGAGCGGTTGCGGTCGAGTTTTGGGCGAGGCATTGGTGGCCCATCTTGCGGAGAAGCGAGCCGGTCGTCCGTCGGAAATCAGAACAATTGTCTATCAGGAGAATGCGCATGGTGGGAAGGATAGGGATGTCTTCCGGGTGGGGAATTTGAGGCTGTGATGGAAAGTCATGAAGAGGGGTTGGGGTCGACGGCTCGTGATAGAAGTGGAATCAGTCGAATTACGTAAAAGCAGTTTACTCAAAATTACTCCTGGGGGCGATGGGGTGTAACCCTACGAGAACTCACCTTGGATTCCGGCGATGGCCTCCGTTTCGCCAGGCGACAGTTAAGGCATGCTTTCCAGAACGGACTGACTTAAATGATTGTAAGGATGTAGGCCCCCAGGGGTATCCATGGTAGGGGAATCCCGACAGGGTATTCCCTTGCTGCAACCCTTCGAGAGGTTTAAAACGTGTTGAATGCCACGTTCCCCCTGTTGTGCGTCCGATATGTTCGTGAAGCTCGAAGTTTGGGTGCGTTGCTATTGGAAGATGAAAAAGCAATCAAACGTTAGGTCCAAGAGAAAGAAAACGGCTGTGCGCGGCGAGAAGAAGGCCGAGGAGGAGAAGCCGAATGAAGGGCACTTCCCGATTGTGGGTCTGGGAGCGTCTGCCGGAGGGCTGGAGGCATTGGAGCAGTTCTTGACCCATGTGCCGGCGGCCTGCGGAATGGCGTTTGTTGTCGTCCAGCACCTTGACCCAACACGGGAGGGGATGATGCCGGAGCTCCTGCAGCGCACCACGCCGATGTCCGTTGTGCAGGTGGAGGACGGAGCACGCGTTGAGGTCGACCATGTCTACGTGATTCCGCCGAACAAGGACCTTTCGATCTTGCATGGGGTTTTGCACCTGCTGGGGCCGGTCGCGCCGCGCGGATTGCGTCTGCCGATTGACTTCTTCATGCGCTCGCTCGCCCAAGACCAACGGGAGCGAAGTATCGGGATCATCCTGTCGGGAATGGGTTCCGACGGGACGCTTGGGCTGCGGGCAATCAAGGAGGTAGGCGGCCTCGTCCTGGTGCAGGATCCAAAAACAGCAAAGTGCGACAGTATGCCCAGTAGCGCGATCGATGCGGGGTTGGCCGACATTGTCGCGCCTGTCGGGGAGCTTCCCGACAAGATCCTTTCCTGGCTGAAACGCAAACCGCCGGTCTCGGAGAGTGGGGATCCTCTGGAGAAGTCGCGGGGTGCCCTGGAAAAGGCGGTGATCCTCCTTCGGGAGCACGCGGGGCATGATTTTTCCCCCTACAAGCGGAATACACTGAGCCGCCGGATCGAACGCCGCATGGGTATCCACGGGATCAGTCAGATCGAGATCTATATCCGCTATCTTCGCGAGAATCCGCAGGAGCTGGATCTGCTCTTTAAGGAGTTATTGATTGGGGTGACGAATTTCTTCCGCGATCGGGTGGCCTGGGAATGCCTGAGCGAGAAGGTCCTCCCCGAACTCCTGTCGGGGCGTCCGCCTCATCAGCCGCTGCGCGCCTGGATCCCAGGATGCTCAACCGGCGAGGAAGCCTACTCGCTGGCTATGGTAATGAAAGAGGCGGCCGCTGCCTGCAACCCTCCGGTACACTGTCCGATCCAGGTCTTTGCGACGGATCTCGATGGGGATGCCATTGTCCAGGCACGCTCGGGGGTGTACCCGGAAAGCATCGCGGCCGATGTCCCGCCAGAACGGCTGAATCGGTTTTTCACCAAGGAGAAGGGCCGTTATCGGGTGCGGACGGAGATCAGGGAGATAGTCGTCTTTGCTCCCCAGAATCTGATCATGGATCCGCCGTTCACCAGACTAGACATTCTAAGCTGCCGGAACCTTCTGATTTACCTTGGCCCGGAGATGCAGCGGAAATTGATGCCGCTTTTTCATTACAGTTTGAATCCGAACGGCGTTCTTTTTCTTGGTAGCGCAGAGACTGTGGGTGAGTTCACCCCCCTCTTTTCTCCGATCGACGCCAAGGCGCGCCTTTATCGGCGCCTTGAATCGAAGGATCATCACCATCTTCCGGTATTTCCGTCGGTGATCAGTGACTCTGAGCATGGGCGGAAGTATCCCTCCCCGTCAGCAAAACAAAGCGCCAACCTGCAAACATTGGCGGACCAGTTGGTTCTGCGGACCTACGCACCACCAACGGTCCTCGTGAATGACAAAGGCGACATCCTCTATGTCAGTGGTCGTACAGGGAGGTATCTGGAACCGCCGGCGGGCAAAGCGAATTGGAATATATTCGCAATGGCTCGAGAGGGGATTCGTGTTGAACTCATGAGTGCCTTCCAGAAGGCATTGCAAACAGGAGGGCGCGCTACCATCCGGGGCCTGCGGCCAGAGGGAATGCCGGAAGGCCAGGCTGTGGACATCTGCATTGAGCGTCTCGAAGGCCGCAGCAGCGAGCTACAGGGATTGGTCATTGTCGTTTTTGATGAAGTTGCTTTACCGATGGAGACCAGGCTCCGCGGGCATTCGAGGGCGGGGGCGGCTATTGCGCCGCGCTTGCAAGAGCTTACCCGTGAATTGGAAGAGGCGAGGGAGGACGCGCGCCTTGTTCGCGAAAGCATGCAAACGGCTCAGGAGGAGCTGCGCTCCGCCAACGAGGAGATGCAATCAACCAACGAGGAACTGCAGTCCACCAACGAGGAGTTGATGACCTCGAAGGAGGAAATGCAGTCGCTCAACGAAGAACTGCAGACGGTGAACGCGGAGCTTCAGGCGAATATCGATGGGCTCTCGCGAGCCAGCAACGACATGAAGAATCTCCTGAACAGTACGGATATCGCTACCATTTTCCTGGATAATGACCTGAAGGTGCGCCGGTTCACGGAACGAGCCACGACGATCTTCAAACTGATCCCGGGGGATCTCGGCCGGCCGATCACCGACCTTTCCTCGCGCCTGCTCTACCCTGAACTCGAGGAAGATATTCGCAGCGTCCTGGAAGACATTGGGGAGTCTGAGAAATCGGTTGAGTCGTACGACAAGAGCTGGTTCACGGTGCGCATCATGCCTTGCCGAACGGTTGATGAGGCGGTCGATGGTGTTGTCATCACATTCTCGGACATAACGGATGCCAAGCATCTGGAGGCAGGGTTACGGGAGCGACAAGCCGAGTTGGAGGCTCATGTTTCTCGCGGGGGTAAGGCGAAGATGGGAGGCAAATCCGGTGTCGCCTAAAAAGAAAACATTGCGTGAGGATGCGGCGTTGCGACGGCGGGCGGAGGAGCGACTGCTGGCAAAGGCACCGACCCCGCAGGAAAGCGACCCCCGCCGCATCCTGCACGAACTTCAGGTCCACCAGATTCAGCTGGAGATGCAGAACGCGGAGCTGCGCGCGGCCCGCAGTAACCTCGAATTCCTCGTCGAGAAATACACCGATCTCTATGACTTCGCTCCCGTAGGTTATTTTTCACTGGATATGGCCGGCCGCGTTATGGAGGTTAATCTCACCGGGGCGGCCATGCTCGGTATTGAGCGTTCCCGACTGCTTCACCGCCTTTTCAACAGCTTTGTTTCTTCCCGGGACCGTGCGGCCTTCACCACGTTTTTAACGGATGTCTTTGCCGACGGTGGTCGGAAGGACTGGGAAGTGGCGCTTGAAGGTGAAACTGGAGGCGTGCTCTGGGTCGATTTGCAGGGGACGCGAGCCTCGCAGCCGAATGAGGCGGAGTCTTTTTGTCGCCTTGCTGTTTCCGATATCACGGCGCTGAAGCGCGCAGCGGAGGCGCAAAGCCGAGCGGACGCGTTGAAGGCGATAAATGATGCTCTGGAGCTGGAAGTCTCTCGACGAAAGGTAACGGAAAAGTCACTACGTGAGAGCAAGCGAAGACAGAGCCGTTTGCTGATGGAATCTCAGGAGATGCAGAAGCAGCTGAGGCTGCTCTCACGTGAAGTCCTGCATGTGCAGGAAGAGGAGCGCAAACGGATCAGCCTCGATTTGCATGACGAGATCGCGCAGACGCTTGTCGCGATCAATGTTCATCTTGCATCGCTTGCGCGCGATGCGGCCGAGGGCTCAGATAGGATATACGGGAAGATCATTGAGACGCAGAAGCTGGTGGAACAGTCCGTGGATAGCGTTCATCGTTTTGCAATGGGCCTGCGCCCGACGTTGTTGGACGATCTTGGATTGATTCCGGCGCTGCGGGCTGGTGCAGCGGAATTCACACAGCAGACAGAGCTTCCTGTGAACCTTGACGTCCCCACTAAGTTGCCCCCGCTTGACGATGCTTACGCTGTGGCGCTCTATCGAATCGCCCAAGCTGCGCTGTCCAATGTTGCCCGGCATGCGGAGGCGACCGAAGTTCACATTGCTCTTCGCCGGACGCAGGGAGCTCTGCATTTGAAAATCTCGGACAATGGAAAGTCCTTTGATGTGGAAGGTCCCCGGCCGGGCGAGAAGTCGGATCGACTTGGATTGATTGGCATGAGGGAACGCGCGGAGATGGTCGGCGGGCGTTTCGGTATCTCATCGTCACCGGAAAAGGGGACTACTGTTTCCGTGAGACTGCCTTTCAAATCGGGCGACCAGGCACGTGACAGCACTAAGGAGCCATGAATACGAAAATAAATGTTATCCTTGCCGAGGACCACGTCATCGTTCGAGAAGGCATTCGAAAGCTGCTTGAAGGCGAGGCCGACTTTACGGTGGTTGCTGAGGTGAAAACAGGTCGTGAGGTCGTTGCTGAGGTCGCGCGTTTGCAACCTGACGTGGTCCTGATGGATATTGCGATGCCGCTCCTCAACGGTCTTGAGGCTTGCCGTCAACTATCCGCCACCGGAGCAAGGACTCGAGTGCTCATTCTTTCCGCGCACGGAGAGGACGGATATGTTGAGGGTGCCCTTGAAGCCGGCGCGGCGGGCTTTGTCCTGAAACAGGCACCTGGCAGCTCCTTGGCCCACGCGATTCGCGAGGTCCACTCCGGGCGCCGTTTTTTCAGCGAAGCCATACTCCAGCGCTATCGAGATCCCGAACGGGTCGTCCGTTCCACAGTCCCTCAAAAGCGCCTGCCATTGACGCCGCGGGAAGCTGAGGTCCTCCAGCTGATCGCCGAAGGGAAGGCCAACAAGGAGACGGCTTCAGAACTGGGAATAAGTATCAAAACCGTTGAGAAGCACCGAACCAATCTTATGCGCAAACTCAACATCCACGAGACAGCCAGCCTCACCCGCTACGCCATTAGCGCGGGTATCATTGAGAGCGGTTCTTGAGCCGAGGGCGTGGGAAAGGGGTGCTGAATCGTTAAACGGGTCCGGGTATGGATGCGGATCCATGAATGTGGGATTGGTTG
Organism: uncultured Puniceicoccaceae bacterium; assembly: GCA_964403935.1. Taxonomy (GTDB): domain Bacteria; phylum Verrucomicrobiota; class Verrucomicrobiia; order Opitutales; family Oceanipulchritudinaceae; genus SLLG01. The sequence continues at coordinate 6,924 of CAYOIB010000083.1, forward strand.
TTTTCTTGAGATTCTATTTTAAGGAAGGTTGATGATTGTTTCGATTCCCCACGAAACATCGTTGGCTGAACGTCTATCCCCAAAGCGTTTTCGACAATGATAAGTGGGTTTCCCCCTTGGCCAATTGTGATTATTTTATGAACCCCTATCGATTCCTTCCCCATTCGGGTGCCGTGTGTGCCCTGGCTCTTCTTCTTCCGGCCATGCTACAGGCAGAGCCGCGATCGATCCCGATCCCCAACCATTCCTTTGAAGCGTCGGCTCATCTTTCCGAGCCACCGAATTGGACGCAGATCCCGGGAGAATCCCAAGGGTGGGTCGAGGTGCGTTCTTTTGGTGCGAATCAGGTGGACTTCACTCCCTCGGGTGCGGTTGGAAACAACTATTTGGAGATTTCCCTCGGTCTCGGTGATCAATCAAATCTGCCAAATCCGTATGAGTCTGTTTATGCGCATTCGATCAGCCTCGGTCCTATTCAGGAGGAGACCGAATACACCCTGACAGTGGCGGTGCATGTGCAGGACGAATGGCATACGCGGTGGCGTGACGCCGGTATCGGTTTTCGCGCGGGTGATACGATCGTGGCGATGGACTGGTATGGCACTGCCAGTCGACCAGAAACAGAGGGCGAGATGGGAATGTTGCCTGTCACGGATGTGATTGTGGGCGACGCATTCGTCGACCAGAGCATAACGCTCAGCACTTGGGATGACCCTTCCCTGGTGGGCGAGGCGCTGACCATCGTGCTCGGCCAGCGGGGGAATGGTGCCTGGCTGCGAGGGGTGCATTTTGATAATGTCCGGCTCATCGCGGATGGGCCGGAGCCCGTGGGGCCGACGGAGCCTCCACCAGCACCGCAGCAGCTCGAGGCTGAAGCGGTTTCCCACCAGCGGATTTCTCTTTCCTGGCAGCATGTTTCTGGAGAAGAGACCGGTTTTGAGCTTGAGCGCGGGGAAGGTGCCGGAGGGTATGAGTTGATACATCGCCCGGAGGCTTCTGTTCTCACCTACACTGATGTGGGCCTGACGGCAGAGACGTCCTACAGCTACCGCATCCGGGCGGTGAACGAGGTGGGGGCATCGGCGTGGTCAAACGTTGCGACGGCAACGACAGCAGAGCCACCGCCGCCCGCGAAGATGGCTCTGGGAAGCAATTTCTGGAACTTCGGTTGGGGCAGTGGCCGTGCCGATTATTTTCGCAACGGTATCGATGATTGGAATACAGTGGATAATCCCTGGCGCCCGGAGTTCCTTGACGAGGTAAGCATTTACCGGGTCCTCCGTTTCATGGACCAGGTGCCTATCAATTCCTCAACGGCGCGAACTTGGGCCGATCGCACTTTGCCAGGACAAAACCACTACAACACGGATCGGGGTGCGGTCGCCTATGAGTGGCAGATTGATCTGTGCAATCGGGTCGGGGTTGACTATTGGGTCAATGTGCCTCACCTGACGGTCGAGGACTACGAGCAAAATCCAGACGACAATTACTGGACGCGCCTCGCTGAACTTGTGAAGGAGCACCTCGATCCTGAGCTCAATGTTTACGTTGAGTATTCAAACGAGACGTGGAGCGGAGGAACAAGTTTCCAACAGGGAGATTATGCAGGCCAGCGTGGTATCGCAATGGGCTTTACCCAGGACAGTTATCACGCGAAATTCTACTTCCAGACCTATGCCGCATTGCGCCTGCATCATATATTCCTCTCGGTCTTCGGCGAGGAAGCACACCGTGTCAAAACAGTGGTCGCGGGACAGGATGGTTCGACGGTTGGGTTGAACCGGATCCTGCACGGACTCGGGTATCCCCGGACCAGTCCGACGAGCGAGACGATCAATCCATGGGGCTACATGCCCGACTATTATGCTGTCGGGAGTTATATTTCCACGGGTGATGGTGCCGCCTCTGATATCCGCCAGGCATGGGCAGCTGAAGTCGCCAACCGGAAGCAGTCCTACGAAGTTCAGTTAAACGCACTGGCTGATAGCGGGATGCGGTTGATCGCCTACGAAGGTGGGCAGCACTACACGACCAACGCTCATACTTTCAGCCAGAATCCGGAGAGCTATGATATGTACATGGAGTGGCTTGAGGTGGCGGAAGATTACTTCGATCTCATGATGCACTACACGCACACAGGAACATGGTCCAGCGGAGGTTCCTGGGGAGCGAAGCACTCGACGGATCAGCCCATCGAGTTGGCTCACCGCTACCGGGCTCTCCGGGATTATGCCGAGCGTTATACAGGGCCCATCGAGCCACCACCACCGCCCCCACCTGCTCCGATCTGGGACATTGCCCAGCTTCCAGCGGAGGATGCGAGTGGCTGGATCGATGAATGGCTGGGATGGGTGTACCATGATCCGGAAAGTTACCCTTGGTCTTTCATCGAACCGATCGGATGGGCGTATGTCGCCGGAGAATCCCGGGATGATGTTTGGCTCTTCGTCAATGGTGCCGACTGGCTGTATTCAACGGCAGGTGATTACCCGCTCTGTTACTTCAATGCCACGCAGAGCTGGCTCTATCACTACAAGGGGACCGATGAATTTTACGATTGGGCAAGCGATGCCAGAGTAACCTTGTCAGGGCTCCTCAAATGACGCGCGTAAGACTTCAGGGAAAAGTTAGTTAGGGTCTATTCGTTCGGGGATGGCTGCTCCTTCAGCAGTCATCCCCCTTTAGTTTTCGGATAACATCTTCTGGATCTCCCAGCGAATTTTCCACTCGATGGAAGGTTCGCCACCTCAAAAACAGAACGCTAATCAACCGACAAGCCTATGAAATCAAAGTATCTAATTCCACTAATTGCCGGAGCCCTTTTCCTGCCTCTGGCAATGTCAGGACAAACGCTCCTCGTACCAAACCACTCCTTTGAAGATGGGAGCCCGGGTTACTGGAATCATACCGGTTGGACAGACAGCTATGAAGCAGGTCCGACTGGAGCACATCATGCGATTGAGATTCGGAACGATCGCACTGGCAAGGATGGGGATCAGTTTCTGGTGCTCTCAATTGAGAATGGAAACCCAGGCCAACCAACCAGTTATGCCTATGTATACTCCGCCGACCTCGGAATGTTTGAGGCGAATATGAGCTATCAGCTCACGGTATCCATCGCTAAAGGGCACGACCACGAGATGCCGGCAAATCAGGCGGGCATCGGGTTTCGCGCCAATGGTATAGATCAGGGGATTACCTGGTATGAAGCGGATTCTCTAGGGTATGATCTTGAGGACTACAGCCTCATGCTAAGCACAGACGATGTTCCGGGAATCGTTGGGCAACAGATCAGTGTGGTCCTTGCGATGAGTCACGCCGGGGACTATAATCGCGGGATGGCATTCGACAATATTCGGGTTTCGGTAATCCCTGAGCCTTCAGCCTATGCCACCCTCCTCGGGCTCGCGGTCCTGAGCTTAGTCTGGTTCCGAAGGCGGCAAGGGAGGTAGTTTCCAGAAGCCCATGCACAGGACGGGTGTGGGGCTGCCCCTGCATCGATTCTTACGTGCACCTGCGGGGAGGGATCTCAGCAGGTGCACCTTTTTTCTGGATCCGCCCCCAGAAGCCTGGAGGAATATCCATTGACCGCATGGAACCGCTCAACAAAGGTCCTCATAAGGAGAAGCCCATGGGAAGCAGGACCGGGGTTCCGATCGCCCCCAAGCAACTTGTAACACAACTCGATATTGCGCGTGCGGCCGGTGTTGGCCGGGCCACTGTTTCGCGTGCTCTGGCGGGGGACACGCGCACAGCGGAGGCGACGCGTCAGACCGTGCTGCGGGTGGCGAAAGCGCTGGGCTACCGGCCAAATCCATCCTTTGGAGCGATGGCGCGGGCACGTTGGCAGGGGCGGCGGAGCGCCACGACCCGTCTTGGGGTTTTATTGACGGATTATGGTCCTCAGCGGGACTTTGCTCTCTCAGTGATGACGAGCAGGGACGGTCACTTTGAGGCTAGTTGTGACGCCTTTGGGTTTACTTATGAATGCATTGATATTGGAGGATCTATTTCGATAAACCGGTTGCGGCAGCACCTGCATTTTTTGAACGTATCGGGGGTTGTCATCTCGCTTCTGCCTGATTTGGAGGCATCTGTGATAAAGGTGCTCAGTGAATGGCCGTGTCTTGGGTTTGGGTGTTGCTCTCTGAATCCACCCTTTCCTTTGCTGGAGCCGGACGATCTATATGGAAGCTACGAAGTTTTCTGGCGGGTGTATGAGCAGGGCTACCGCCGGATAGGTATCGTGCAACCGCAATTTCCCAGCTCCCGGGGTCAGTTGGCGCGCCTTGGCGGAGCACTCGCCGCGCAGCATGAGTTCGTCAGGGAAAAGAAAGCTCGCATTCCCGCTCTCTCCTGGGAGGTAGGCGATGTTGCTTCGCTTTGCACTTATGTGCGGACCTGTGAGTTGGATGCGGTCATTGGCTATTGTGAGAATACACTGAAGGCCCTGAGGCAGGGCGGCTTCTCGGTGCCGGGAGATCTCGGCTTTGCCGCGACCATGGTGCACAATAGATCTTGCAGCGGGATCTATCACGATGCCCGCGAGTTTTACCGCCGGGCCCTTGCCCTCCTGGCTTCTATGATCCGGCAGAGCCTGACGGCCAATGAGCGAAGCACCTTACGGGAAGAACTGCGTTTTTCCTGGAACGACGGGCGCACCTTGCAGGGGGTGGGTAACCGGTAACGATCAAGGTAGTTGTCCAAAAAAGTCATGCTATTTTCTTCAGGAGTTTCTCGATTTTTCGGGAGTCGACAGGGTTCAGGGTGGTGCTAAGAATGGGGTCCCAATTTCGACATTTGTTTTGTATCCAGCGGTTGGGTTTTTCGGTGCGTTTGGCTTCGTAGAAGGCTTTTCTTTTGGTCAACAGGAGGATGTCCTCGCCGGTGTTGTTTTTGGGCCGGGGTGACCAGGCGGAGGGCACTGTGGCGGTGTTGATAGTTGTACCAGTGGATGAGTTTGTCGGCCCACTGGCGGCGTTGAGGTTGTCGAAGCCGCTTTGAGGGAGTGCGCGATGGTAACGCGGGCCGCACAAGGCCCCACCTCCTTCTTGCACGACTGCAAGCAGCGCCTGCCGCACCGCTCCTCGCAATATCAGACGCAGCTCCCGGCCCGC
>CAYOIB010000084.1:0-11996 GCA_964403935.1 uncultured Puniceicoccaceae bacterium
GGCCGGATTGCTTTTTCTTGCTCATTCTTGAGCGGCGCAGCTAACGTCTCGGAAATCTTTTTTGTCATGAAGTATTCAACGTGGTTTTTTCGCCTGTTCCTGCTCGGATCGGCTTTATTCGTGGTGGCAGGTTGCAAGACAACGACTTTTCGCGATCTCACCCGAGAACGAATCCCCGAGAACCAGTCGGGAATCTATACGTTTGAGTTCGCCGCTCAATTAAGCAACACGAACGTCGTCGAAGGGACCGAACGGGCCCAGATCGTCATCAATGGCGAAACCTACGATATGCAGCCCAGCCCCCGCGGCGAGCGGATGTTCGTCTACGACTACCGCATGCCCCCGGGCGTCACCGAAGCGCGCTACTACTACGTGCTCACCTACGACTACATCACCAACAATGTCCGCCGCACAACCACCCGCTACAGCACCCATGATATCGATGGCGTCTACCTCGCCCGTCTGGTAAACCGCTACATCATTCAGCTGCTCGCGGAGCGCGGGCCCGTCGGTTCTTCCGTCGGTCTCGTCGGCAGTGGATTCAGCGCCGGGGATACCGTCGTCGTGGATGGCCAGGAAGTGGAAACCATCTATCACTCCTCCAATTCACTCGAGTTTATTGTCCCGGCCCTTCCGGCGGATCGGAGCTATCCGGTCAAGCTTCGCACAAATGCAGGGGACATCGACTTCGGAAACTTCCGCATCGATGAAGCCACCTTCACCGTTCTGCCCGGGTCCCTGAACCTCCGTTCCGGAGAGCGCGCTCAAATGACGGTGCGGATCCCCGATGTCGCTCCAGCAGGCGGGCTTTATGTCGATGTGACTACCGACGCGCCCCGGAGCGTCGTTATGCCGGAGATTTTGATCCCAGCCGGATTCAGCTCGGTCGTGGTCGATGTCGAAGGCGGTGAGCCCGGTTCAGGAACCCTCTTTGTCGAGGCTCCGGGTTTCGCGCCCAAGCGCGTCCAGCTTCAGGTCGACTGATCAGCCCGCGGCATATAGCTCTTCAAGCACCCGGGGACCCCAGCGTTCCTCGATGTATTCAAGCACCGGGGAAAAGGCATCCTGCCCCACCCGGATGTTGGCGGCGATGTTCATGATGGCGTCGAGTTGCCCAATCCCCGGCCGCTCAACACATTCCGCCACGTCCACCAGAACATACAAAAGTGCAATCCGTTGCGCCTCAGTGGTGATGTGAAAGAGCCGACGGACCAGGCGGAGAAAATCCAGTTGTTTCGCCCCAGGGGTCGTCGCCGCAATCGCGGCATAACTTGCCAACGGAAAATCCAGCTCCAGCCGGGCGTGAAGGCTGCGAACAATATTCTTGCGCAGGGTCTCATCTTCGACCTCTCCAAGCGGAAGCCGGGCGATAAGGGCACCGGTTAAACCCAAGCGCTCCTCTTCTTCCGGCGTCAGGCGCCAGGAAGCAATGTGAAGCTCCTGGCGAGCGGCCGTCGAATGCACGTTGTGCTCGAGAAAACGCAGGACGTCCCGGCAATAGGCCGGCTGCTCCCGAAGCTCGGCCACCCGCTGGCTGAAAGGCCCGCGCATCACACCCTCGAGACGTCCCACATCACCCACGTCCAAGGCCTCCTCGACCGCGGCGGACAACGCCTGCTGCTTCTCCCCTGCCACCCCGTCGCCACCAACCAACTGCTTGATCACGTACAGCGCAAACGCCCGCTCCTCCGGGGTTTTCACCTGTTCCCCGAACTCACGGAAAATCGATTCCCTCTGCTCCGAAAAAAGGGGCTTCGCCATCAGGGTTTCCAAATTTTGAAACGACTCCGCGGTGAGCGACGATAACTGATAAATCAGATCCTGAATGCACTCGCTCGCCTCCGGGGAGACCCGCTCATCCTCCTGCACGACTGCGATCGCCAAGCGGGCCACCGCCAAAGCAACGGATTCCTCCATTCCCCGATCGTGCCCATTGCTGCCCGTCGTCCATGTCGCTTTCGCATCCATTTGTTCCCTCCCTTTCCTGATGATAGTCGTTCTAGTCCAACCGCGATCATTGCATTCATTTCTGCATCTAGCAACCGCGCTTTCAGAAGACAACTTCCGACAAAAGTCTGCCTTCTTCAAGAAGAATCAAAGGTTAATAAGGTGAAATAGTAAAGATTAGAGAAAGTGATGGCTGAGGGACTCTTCAATGCGGCGCTGTGCGGTAGGCCGCCGTCAGCTTGTCGACGTGTTTGGCAATGAGGTCGAATTCGAGGTTGATGGCTGTGTTTACCTCAAGCGAGCCGAGGTTGGTCACCGCGAGGGTGTGCGGGATCAACCACACGCCAAAGCCATTTTCCTGGACGTCGGCTACCGTCAGAGAAACCCCGTTCATTGCGATCGAGCCCTTTTCAACCAAGAGCCGTGCATAGGCTGGATCGTGAGAAATCTGAAGATGGGTATCCCCCCCGGCCGATCGCTCGATGGCCGCAACCGTGCCCACGACATCGATATGTCCTGTTACCAGGTGCCCTCCCATTTTTCCGCCCAGACGCATGGCGTATTCAATATTGACGATCTCTCCTTCCGTGAGATCCCCGAAGCGCGTGCGCCGGATACTTTCCTCCAGAAGATCGAAGGCGAGGGAATCAGACGTCGATTCAACCACCGTCAGGCAACAGCCATCCAGCGCGACACTATCGCCGATCGCCAAATCAGCGGGCACCTGCCCCACACCAATCGTCAGGCGTCGCTTATCCGCCGACGGCTTGAAGCTCAGGACGCGCCCACGCTCTTCCACAATTCCGGTAAACATAAGACCCTCAGGCTAGGTTCGGCGACAAGAGCGTCAAAGTGAATCCCATGTAGCCCGATCCCCGTTCGGTCCCCCACGACTTCCGCAGCAACAAGCGGTTGTAACGCCAGGATTGGAGAACTGACAATAGCCTTGCCAGCGTCTCATCGCGGTCTCTGAAATGCGCCGCATGAACTACCGCAACATCCCCCAACACCCCGATACAAAACTTTCCGAGATAAGTCTTGGTTGCTGGACCATGAGCGGACTGAACTGGCAGGAGGGACGCCCCAACGGATGGGCCGATGTCGACGAAGACGAAGTGGTTCGGGCGGTGAAGCGAGCTGTCGACGCGGGTGTGAACCATTTTGACAACGCGGACGTCTACGGCAATGGCCGGGCCGAACGCATGCTGGCACGGGTTTTTCGCAAACTCGGCCTCAAGTCCGGGGATTTTATCGTCGCCACCAAGGTTGGCCATCTCCGTGGAAGCGCTCCCCACGCCTTCGATCCCTTTCATATTCGCCGACAATGCGAACAGTCGCTGAGGAACCTCGAACGCGACTACATCGATATCTACTACTTCCACCACGGAAACTTCGGCCCCAACAACGAATACCTTGATGACGCAGCGGAAGCCATGGAGCGCCTGGTCAAGGAAGGGAAAGTCCGGATAAAAGGCCAAAGCGCCTACTCCGATGAAGACTTCCTCAAGACCGTTCCGGTGGTCAAACCCGCCGTGCTCCAAGGCCGGGCCCACGCGCGGGATCTGCGTTTTATCCGCAAGGGTTCCCCCGTGTCCACCCTGATGGAGGAAAATAACCTCGTTTACGTCGGCTTCAGTCCGCTGGCGCAAGCAACCCTTCTCGATAAATATGATCCGGAGAATCCACCCGACTTTCAACCCGGTGACAACCGCTACCAGAATCCTGCCTTCAGCCCGGACAACCTGCGCGACGTGCGCGCCAGCCTGAAGAAGATCAAGGATCGTTTTGGTTTCAGGACAGAGGACCTCGCCGCGGTTGCCCTGCGCTACATCTTGAATCACCCGCATGTCGCCTGCGTGATCCCCGGCTTCAGGAACGAGCGTCAGGTCGCCTGCAACCTGGCCGGAGCCGACCTCCAGCTGAGCGACGAAGACATGGCGTTCATTCGTGCAGCCCACGGAAAGGATTGAGCGACCGCAGCCAACGCAGCCACCCACGCTCTCAACGGCCCCAGCTCGCCTGAACAGAGTTGATTGAACTGGATTGAATTCAGGGGAACCTGACCACCTTTCTCCTTGGATCCTTTGGTGCCTCTGCTTGGATGGTCGCATGCGTCTCCTTCTCATTCGACACGGTGATCCCGACTACTCGACCGATTCCCTGACCCCGCGTGGAAGAAAAGAAGCCAAGGCCCTGGCCGAATTCTTAAAGGAACAACCCATCTCACGGATCTATACTTCACCCCTTGGGCGCGCCCGCGAAACCGCACAGATAACAGCAGATGCGCTCGGGCTTCCCGTCATGGTGGAAGAGTGGACCCGCGAATTGAGCGAACTCCACATCCACAGCCGTGGTATGGTTGCGTGGGATCTGGACGGGTTTGACCTTCATCAGGCCCTGAAACATCCGGAACCCGGCGGCTGGCATCAGTGGGGGGACTTCGCCACCCTACCACTACGCCAATGTCTCGAACGAATCGAGACAGCCTCCGATGCCTTCCTCGCCCGACACGGGTATGAGCGTGAAGGTGATGCCTATGTCGTCCGGGAACGAAACGAAGAGACCATCGCCCTCTTCTGTCACGGCGGCTTCGGTCTGACCTGGCTTGCACACCTCCTCCGGATCGCACCGCCCCTCGCCTGGACCGGCTTCTTTCTCCATACCTCCTCCATCACCACCATCCTTCTCGATGAGCGGCAGAACGAGCGGGCCACCCCTCGCTGCCTCTGGATCGGAGCCCTGCCCCACCTCTGGCGGGCCGGACTCGAGCCTTCACAGGCCGGCATCAAGGCAAACTACATTTGAATGCCTGCAGCACCCGACACCCGCAGGACTTTTCAGGGTGCCTTCAGGAACATGTAGCGATAGCGACCTGAAAAATCCTTCTCCGCCGACACCTGAACGTAAGGATGCTCGCGGGCGCGTTCACTGAGCATCGCATGCTGGTCTGCGTTCGTCTCAATGGCAAGGAGCCCCCCAGGAGCAAGAAAGGCAGGTGCCGCTTCCATCAAGAAGAGAATATCACTAAGCCCTGCCTCGGGAGCCACCAGAGCCTCCTTGGGATCAAACCTTGCCACCTCCGGCTCGGCGCTTTCCCAATCCGCCTCGGAAAGGTAGGGCGGATTGGAGACGATCAGATCGTAGCACCGCCCCGCAAGCGGCTCAAACCAGCTTCCCTGATGCAAATCAACCCGACGGGCCAGATCGCAGGCATCGGTATTCTCACGGGCGAGCGCCAAAGCACCCGCAGAGCGTTCAACCGCGTCCACCCGCGCGTTCGGGAATGCTTTTGCCAGACCCAATGCCAGCGCGCCTGTCCCCGTTCCAAGATCGGCAATACGCTCCGGCGGCGATTCCTGAAGTTGTTCCACCAAACGCTCCACAAGCCACTCGGTCTCAGGACGGGGAACAAGCGCCCGGGTATCGGAACGCAAGCGAAGCCCATAAAAATCGACATGCCCAATGATATGCTGAAGCGGTTCACGGTTCGCTCGCCGGCGGACCAGAGGCCGCAAGGCCGCAAGGCTCTCTTCCGACAGCGGCTCATCAAAGCGCAGATAGAGATCGAGCCGCTTGCACTTCAGGACCTCCGCCATAAGCCATTCGGCGTCCAGCCGAGCTTGCTCAATTCCTGCACGCTCGAAATAAGCAGCCGTCTTCTGAAGAATCTCGATGACCGTCTGCATTATGAAAACGCGCCCTCGCTTTCATTCATTGATTCTGCCACAAAATCCATCAGTAGGTCTGACCTGTTCCAGATTCGAGAAGCGCATCCACCCGTTCTTCCATATCGGCTTCAGCCAGCTTGCCGGCGACGGACTCGAGGTCTCCGTCCATCACATCGTCGAGGTCATAAAGCGTCAGGTTGATACGGTGATCCGTCAGGCGGCCCTGGGGAAAATTGTAGGTCCGGATCCGCTCCGATCGATCACCCGAGCCCACTTGGCTGCGGCGGTTGGCGGCATACTTTTCATGTTCTTCTCTTTCCTTTCGCTCAAGAAGCCGGGCCCGCAACACCGTCATCGCCTTCGCCTTATTCTTAATCTGGGAACGTTCGTCCGCACACTTCACGATCATGCCGGTCGGCGTATGCAGGATCTGCACGGCTGAATCGGTCGTATTGACCCCCTGACCTCCCGGACCACTGGCGCGCGCAACGGTGATCTCAAGATCGCTGGGATCAATGTGGATATCGACTTCCTCCGCTTCGGGAAGAACCGCCACAGTGGCCGCCGATGTATGAATCCGCCCACTGGCTTCAGTTGCCGGAACGCGCTGCACCCGATGCACCCCGCTCTCGAACTTCATCCACTTGTAGACATCTTCCCCCACCAGCAGAAACGCCACTTCCTTGAAGCCTCCCGCCTCTGACGGACTGGCATGCATCCCTTCAACGCGCCAACCCCGCCGCTCGGCAAACCGGGTGTACATCCGGTAGAGATCGCCCGCAAAGAGCGCCGCCTCATCCCCACCGGTGCCGGCCCGGATCTCAACAATCGTGTTCCGCGAATCACTCGGATCCGGCGGTACCATGCCCGCAAGAATCTCATAGTGCAGCTTCTCGATCGTCACCTCCAGTTCTGGAATCTCCGCCTCCGCCAGCTCCCGCAGTTCGGCATCACCGGAGGTGTCGGCCGCCAGATTCCGGTTGTCGGCCAGATCCTTCTCCAACTGTTCGAAACGCTCATACTGCTCCAGCAATCGCGACAGCTTCTGGTGCTCACGGGCGACCGAGGCCGCCCGGCGACTATCGGCATAGAACTCAGGCTCGGCCATCTGCTCGTCGATCTTGGCAAGGCGATGGCGAAAGGAATGGATATCGGGAAGGCGACGCATACACGGTCAAACGGTTTTCAATTGCACCCTCGATGAAACCGTCGTTGAATTGAAACCTGAAAAGTGCATGAACGCGAAGAGGGAAAGCAAGCGCAATCCCCTGAGCCCAATCATCATGGCTGAAGATACCCTCCACCGTCAAAACATCGTCGCCTGCATTTGGGACTTCGACAAGACCCTTATCCCCGGCTACATGCAGTGGCCGATTTTTCAACACTTCGGGATCGACGAGAACCAGTTCTGGAAGGAGGTCAATCAACTCCCCGAGCGCTACCGGAAGCGAAATCAGGTGGTGTCGCCCGACATCATCTACCTCAACCACCTGCTCACCTACGTGCGCCACGGCCTCCTGCCCGGCTTGAACAATGCCCTCCTGCGCAAGCTCGGGGCTCAGCTCACTTTCTATCAAGGCATTCCCGATTTTCTGCAGACACTGAAGAACCTCGTGACAAACGATCCGGTTTATGCCCGCTTCGAGATCCGCTTGGAGCACTACATCATTTCCACCGGCCAAGCGGAAATGATCCGGGGCAGCGCCATCGCTCCCTACGTCGACGGCATCTACGGGTGCGAGTTCATTGAGAATCCTTTCCCGCCGAGATTCGACCAGCAGAAAGAATTCGACCTGAAGGCCCCCAGTGAGATCGGCCAAATCGGGCAGGTCGTCGACAACACCATCAAGACACGCTTCATTTTTGAGATCAACAAGGGCACCAACAAGATCAGCTCTATTGATGTGAACTCCAAAGTCTCCACGAGCGACCGCCGCATCCCTATCGAGAGCATGATCTACATTGCCGATGGACCCAGCGATGTACCCGTTTTCTCAGTTATCAAAAAGAACGGCGGCCGTACCTATGCGGTTTACGAACCAGAGAATGAGAAGGAATTCGCACAAAATGACGAACTCCGCTCAAGCGGTCGGGTCGATCATTTCGGACGAGCCGACTACCGGGAGAAGAGTGACACCTACATGTGGCTCACGACCCACGTTCGCCAGATCTGCGATCAGCTCGTGGCGCAGTCCGAACAGACCCTGAGCCGCCGCGTTCGGCGACCGCCCCGCCACCTGCATAAGGACCTTTCCATCCAGAAGGAAGACCCCACCCAACCCGATCTGTTTCCCCAGAAGTCGGCTTCACCGGCAGGATAAACACCATGGAACCGCAGGAAGTCTTCCTACTGATTTTCTCGATTCTGGGCGGTCTCGCACTCTTCCTCTATGGCATGGGGATCATGACCGGGGGCTTGCGCGTGCTCGCGGGCGACCGGCTTCGCGGGATTGTCCATCGCGGGACACGGAACCGGTTCGTGGCCATGGGCATGGGCACGGGGCTCGGTTTTCTCATTCATAGCACGGCCACGACCGTCATGACCGTCGGCTTTCTGAATGCGGGCCTCCTCAGCCTCGCGCAGGCCATTCCGGTTTTCTTCGGTGCGAATATCGGGACCACACTGTCGATGCAGCTGGTATCCTTTCGACTGACGGACTACGCCTACGTGGCTGTCAGCCTCGGCTTCCTCCTCATGATGGTGGCACCGGGAGATAAGCTACGGGAGGCCGGCCGCGCCTTTTTTGGCTTCGGCCTGCTCTTTGTCGGCATGGCCCTCATGAGCGGTTCCATCGAGCCCCACCGGGACGCCTTGCTTCCCTTGCTCTCGATCATCAACGGAGAGACTTGGGGAGGGCTGCTAACCGGAACCCTCGCGGCCGCGCTCTTCACAATCGTTGTCCAGAGCAGCGGCGCGACCATCGGAATGGCCTTCGTCCTCACCTCAATAGGGGCTTTCTCGTCCCTTGAGCAGGTCTATCCCATTGTTCTCGGTGCCCAGCTGGGTACCACCGGAACCGCTCTAATCGCCAGCCTCGGCGGTGGCATGGAAGCCCGGCGCGGGGCCCTCGCCAACCTCGCTTTCATTCTCTTCAGTGTCACCTTGGCGATCGTGGCCTCCCCGATCTTTGTGGCGGTCATCAGCCAGACTTCTGACGACGTCGTGCGTCAGACGGCCAACCTGCACACCGCGATCATGGTCGTTGGCGCGGTTATCCTGATCCCATTCACCGCGCTCTTCGCAACTGTCCTGCAGCGGCTGACCCCCTCGCGCCAACCCGCCACCCCAACCAGCTTTCTGGACCCCGAACTCGTCGATCGACCAGAATCCGCTCTCACCGCTGTTGTGCTCGAACTGCAGCGTAGCCTCGAGATTCTGCGCACCAGCCTAGCCGTCACCCGATCGCTCTTCAAAAACCCGAACCAGAAGCGAGCTTCCCGAAAGATCGATGCCAACGAAGCAGCCATCGACGAGATCCGCGAGGCCATCCGCTCCTATATCTCCCGGATTACGCACCACTACCTTTCACGACGGCAGCGGCTGCTCAGCCAGTACCTCACCCACATCGCTATCGATATCGAGCGCATCGGAGATCATATCGAAAACCTTGCCAGATCCGCCCAACGCAACCGGAACGCCACGAAAAGCTTTTACGACGCCTCAATGCGCGAAGCCCTTCTGGATCTCTTCGATGAAACAGACCGGATTCTAAAAGTCTGTATCAAAGCGCTCGACCCGGATCAGAAGAGTTTTCCCAAGGCAGCCGAGGCTATCGAGGAGGCCTGCACCAATTTTTCCTCGAAGAGCGAACACATTCAGAGATCCGTCAACACCCGCGTCGCCAACCACGAGGTGAGCGCCTTGGCGGGCATCTACTTTAGTGGCGATACCCTCCTCCTCGACCGACTGGTCCGCCATTGCAAGATGATCGGCCGCGAAAAACAGCAACCGCACTTCGCCCTCAACCCAAAGAAACTGGAACGCATCGAGCCGTCCGCAAAAGCCAAATCCCGCCCACCCCGGAAAGCCAAAGCCGACAGCTAACCTGCCGTCCTATACCTGGATCACTCGGCAAAGGGTGCCGTCATCGTGTGGTACCCCGGCCCATAATCCTGCGTGGTGCCATCCGGCAAAGAGAGGGTTGCACGGGAATTTGGCGGGACCGTTAGTTGGACCTCCAGGAGACTGGTCAAACGCTCCCAGCGGATACTCGCCTTGCCGTTCGGCGTGTCGAGCATAGCTTCAGCCCATGTCAGAGACCCGCCCGGACGCGGTCGAAAGAGGATGCGCCGGTAGGCGGGCTCCTTCTCATCCAACTCAATCCCAGCAACCGTCCGGTACATCCAGGCCCCGACCGCTCCATAGGCATAGTGGTTGAAAGAATTCATGCCCTTGCTCTGAAAGCCTTTCTCCGGCGTCCACCCATCCCAACGTTCCCAAATAGTCGTCGCTCCGAGCGTGACCGGGAAGAGCCAGGAGGGAAACGATTCCTGCTCCAGAAGCTTGTAGGCAAGATCCAACTGTCCCGTCCTCTCCAGAGCATCACAAATATAGGGCGTCCCAACAAATCCTGTTGATATATGATTCCCATTATTTTGCACGAGCCGAGCCAACTCACGACCGGCCACGAGGCGTGTTGCATCGGGAAGCAACCCGAACTCCAGCGCGAGAATGTACGCTGTCTGCGTCGAGGATGCGAGCAGCCCGTCCTCTGTAACAAAGCGTCGCTGGAAAGCGGCCTTTACCTGTTCCCGGAGCTCGTCATACTGGCGAACGTCGTCTTCCTTCCCCAAGACTGCAGCGATCCGGCTCATCAGGCCGGCATCGTGGGCAAGAAACGCCGTTCCGATGAGGTCTTTGCGGGTACTCCCACTCCAGTTCTTGGTGCCATCGAGCGCCAGCCAATCTCCAAACCCGCCCCAGGAATCGACATCTGTATGCACCCGAATCAAGTCCTTGCTGAGGTCGACAAGCCGATCCAGGTAAGCCTGCATTGAGGGGTAGTGCTCTTCAAGCAACGTCTTGTCACCAAAACACCGATACACCGTCCAGGGACAGATGATCTGAGCATCCGACCAGGCTGGACCTGCATCCCAATCCTTGTCGTTAAGATTGGGATTCGGAACCACCGCCGGAATCCCCCCGCTCGGAAACTGCGCGTCGCGCAGGTCGCGAAACCATTTCCGAAAGAACCCTTCAACATCCATATTAAAGCAGGCAGTGCGGACAAAGACTTGGGCATCACCCGTCCAGCCGAGCCGCTCATCCCGCTGCGGACAATCCGTTGGCACATCGAGAAAATTGCCCTTCTGACCCCACAGGATGTTGCTTTGCAACTGGTTCAGCAGTGGATTTGAGCATTCGAAGTGGCCCGTTATCGCCATGTCGGAATGCAGGACGACGGCCGTCAGGTCCAGTTGAACGTCCGCCGGACGCCCTTTGATTTCGACATATCGGAATCCATGAAAGGTAAAGCGCGGCTCCCAGACTTCAACCCCGCCGCCCCTGCAGGTATAGACATTCTCTGCCCGGGCGTCCCGGAGATTGTCCGTATAGATCGAACCATCGGGATTCAGGACCTCCGCGTGGCGGATCCGCAACGTCGTGCCTGCAGGAGCCTCCACCCTCAACCGAACCCGCCCGACCAGGTTTTGCCCAAAGTCATAGACATTGTCGGCTGTCTTCCCGTGAATCCCATACCCGTTGGCGCTTATTGGATCGAGCTCGTCAATTCGGCGAATGGCCGGTGCCGGCGAGGCGACGCGTCTCACCTCTTGCTCTTCGAAAACAGTTACCGGGCGCCATACCGACGCGTCGTATCCCGGCGAGGCCCATCCCTTGAGCTCCCGGCGCGCATCATAAACTTCGCCCATCAAGATGTCATTCTCAAGTATTGGCCCTTCGGACAAGCTCCAGGACGCATCACTGGAAAGGATCAGACTCGATCCATCCTCAAAATTCACCTCGAGCTGACCCAAAAACTTTGGCCGGTCCCCATACGTTTGACGTCGGTCGTAATTGCCGATATGCCCACAATACCAGCCATCCCCCAGAATCGCCCCGAGAACATTCTCCCCAGGAACCAATTCTTCGGTGACGTCGTAAGCCTGATAATGGACCCGCTTGCGATAATCCGTCCAGCCGGGAGCGAGCACGGCATCGCCCACCGCCCGACCGTTGAGTTCACATTCCAACAGCCCCAAGGCCGTGACATAGAGACGGGCGGATCGAACGGGACGGTTCACCTCAAAGCTGCGACGGATGAAGGGAGCCGCCGCCAAAGTCCTTGGCCCTCCCATGCGATCCGAACCAATCCACTCTGCCTGCCAGTCATCCTCCTGGAGAAGGCCCATCTCCCACCAAGCCACGTCCGACCAGGA
>CAYOIB010000085.1:0-11834 GCA_964403935.1 uncultured Puniceicoccaceae bacterium
AGACAATCCGGGCTTTCTCGAGGTCGCGCGGGCTCATCTCCATCTTCACCATGTCGCCGACCGTGATCTTGATAAAGTGCTTGCGAAGTTTGCCCGAGATGTGCGCCAACACCTGGTGCCCATTGGACAATTCAACTCGAAACATCGTGCCCGGAAGAACCGCCACGATCTTTCCCTCCACTTCAACGATTCCCGATTCTGCCATATATTCCTGTATACCTGTTCATGAATTGCATTGCAATGGCACTGCACAACACAATGCCAACCCGTGAAGATTTCACAGGGGGTGGCGAAGTCAAGAGCTAAGGCGGGCACCCGAGGTATCGATCGCGGCCATTGAACGAAAAATGATTCTGGGGTCGATAGGAGTTGAGTTCACCGTGACCGCATTCAAATCTCGCTGGTATGTCGATGCGGTTTCATATCCTTGGTAGCAGCAGCAGCGGAAACTGCACCCTTCTGCGGACCGAGCAGGCTTCCGTCCTGATCGACGTGGGGTTTTCAGCCCGGCGCATCGAAACGATGCTGAAGACACTGGACATGTCCCTGACGGATATTGACGCCGTTTTCATTACCCACGAACACGGGGACCACGTCGCAGGGATGCGCGGCCTTTCGCGCCTGCCCCACCTCTGTTATTTTGCAAACCGTCCCACCGCCGAAGCGATTCAGCGCACCTTGTCGAGAGAGGTGGCCTGGCGCCTGTTTGAAACCGGCCAGACCTTTAAATTCCAGGACCTGACAATCGAAAGTGTCCCCCTGCCACACGACGCCTATGACCCGGTCGGCTTCATCTTTCGCAGTGGAGGCATGGACCTTTTCAATCCCCCCCGCTCCCTTGCATGGCTAACTGACCTTGGTTACATTCCGCCTACCCTCCCGGAGCGGTTGGCCGATGCCAATGTCATTGTCCTCGAGGCCAACCATGAATCCGACATGCTCGAGCAGGACATGAAGCGGCCGTTCTCGGTCAAACAGCGCATTCGAGGACGACATGGCCACCTATCCAATGATGCCGCCCATGCCTTCCTTGAATCGGCTTCGCTGCCGCGCCTGAGCCGTGTTTACCTCGCTCATCTCAGCAAAGACTGTAACTGCGTGCAGCGCGTGACGAAGCGCTTCGTCAACAATGGCTTTCCCTTTGAGGTGGAAGTCGTGGACCCCTTCGCCGGCCCCCACACACCCTTTGATTTGATGGAGTGCCATTAAACGCCCCCGCACCTGAACCCTTTCCCATCTTGCTAGCACCGACCTCTCATCCAAACGCTCGTCGTGAATAGCGACCGCGCAAACTTACAGGATTCCATGCTCGTGCCCTATAGTCATACAAAGGTTGTCTTCACCATTGGTCCCGCGACCGAGAACGAAGCAGAAATTGAAAAACTGGTCCGCCAAGGCGTCGCCATCTGCCGGCTCAACATGGCCCATGCCAGCCACGAATGGACGCGGACGATCATCGATCGCGTCCGCAGCGTCTGCGATCGCATCGGGCGGGACATCGCCATCATGATGGACGTGAAGGGCCCGGAAATCCGGACAGGCCCCGTCGAATCGACGATCCATCTGAAGGAAGGAGACCTGTTCGATTTCTACGTTCAGCCGGAGAACATCGCCGAAAGTGAAAAGGAGGGCGTGGCCGGCACGGTCATCAACTACCCCCACTTCAGCAAAGATATCCATGAAGGAGACACCATCCTCGTGGACAGCGGCTTGATCCGGATGAAGGTGAAAGAGATCACCGACGCGCGTGTCCGTTGCACCGTTGTCATCCCCGGCCCAATGGGAAGCCGACGCCACATCAACCTGCCCGGAGTGAAGATAAACCTCCCCTGCCTGACCGCAAAGGACAAGGACGACATCAAGGTTGGGATTGAGCACGGGGTCGACTTCTTCGCCCTCAGCTTTGTTCGGGAACCCGATGATCTGGATATTCTTCGTCGCTTCCTCACAGACCGTGACTCCGAGGCGAAGATCATTGCCAAGATCGAGGATCAATCTGCCATCACCAATCTCGAAGATATCATCCGGGCAAGTGACGGGCTCATGGTCGCCCGTGGCGACCTCGGCATCGAGATTCCTTACGAGACGCTGCCGATCGTCCAACGGCGGGCCGTCCGGGCGTGCCTCCGAATGGGCAAGCCCGTGATCGTCGCCACCCACATGCTGGAATCGATGATCACTCAGCCTTTGCCCACCCGGGCCGAGATCACCGACGTCGCCAATGCCGTCACCGAACAGGCGGACTGCGTGATGCTCTCCGGCGAGACAACGATCGGCAAGTACCCCGGCGAATGTGTCGATGTCCTCAATCGGATCATCGTCGCAATGGAAGACCAGACGGAACGGCCCTACAATGACACCCTCCGGCTGCGGACCCCGAAAGCCCTGATGTTGCGGTCAGCCGTCATCCTCGGGGACGAGGTGGAAGGCTCAGCCATTCTGGCCTTCACACGACGCGGTTACATTGCACAGGTCCTCAGTGCCCTCCGCCCACGCAACAGCCCGATCTTTGCCTTTACCAACTGTCGGCGGCAGTTCAGGCAGATGCTGATCCTCTGGGGTGTGGAACCCTTTCTGATGGACTTCAGCGAGGATCCCGACGAGACGATTGCCAACGCGATGGCTATCATCAAGAAGCAGGGTTGGGCCGAGCCCGGTCGGCGCATCATCGTGGTGACAAACGTCCTCGTGAAAGAAAAGTTGATCGATACGATTCAGCTACGCGTGGTCGAGTAGGCACCCAGCTACTCCCGATGGGTCAGTGCATGGCAGAGCGCGACCGCGGCCGCGTCGCTCTCATCGAGCCCGATTGGGTCCTTCAGGCGCAGGAGGGCCCGAAGTTGCCCCGCGACCTGCTCCTTGCTGGCACGGCCAAAACCGGCCACAGACTGCTTGATGCGCAGTGGAGGGTATTCAAAGACCGGCAGCCCGCGCATGGCGGCTGATCCGATGAGTGCACCCCGGGCGGCTCCCAGAATCTGCGCCGTCCGAAAGTTTTGCACGTAAATCGTTTCCTCAACCGCCACATGCCGGATAGCGTGAGCCTCCAATACATCGCAGACCGCCTGTGCGAGGTAGCCGAGGCACTGCGTAAAAGGGGCCTTGGGAGGCGGGCGCACCGTCGCACTGAAAAGAAGCATCCCGTTGCCAGCCCCCGCGAAGTCGACCACGCTCAATCCTGTGCCGCGAAGGCTCGGATCAATTCCGAGGACGAGCCCACGGAAGGGAACCCGGCCCGCCATCGTGCGGATGGACGCCGCACTGGGCGCCACATCCCGGCCGGCCAGTTTTGCAGCCCATTGCGCCCTGACGCTTTGCTTTGCCATAAGGGCACTATCGAACGAGCATCCGGACCCCTGCAAGGATGATAAAGCTCCAGACCAGCGCTTCAAACCAGGACTGCCGAATGTAGCGCACAACGCGACGTGCCACCAGGGCTCCGAGCATCGCCACCGGTGCCAAACTCAGGCTCACGCTGAGCGACTCCATGTGGATGATCCCCAAATCCACCTGAAAAGGGACCTTGAACAAATTCACCAGGAAGAAGCACCACGCTCCCGTGGCAATAAAAGCCAGCTTTGGCAGTTTGACCGCGAGAAGATAGAGCTGAGCCACCGGCCCCGCAGCATTGGCAATCATCGTCGCAAAACCTCCTATGATGCCCATCGAGACAGAAAACAATCGGCTTTCCGGGAAGAGGTCTTCCTCCTCCACCTTCCGCCTCCGCCACCACACCCGAAGGAAATGCAAGGCCGTCATCAATAAGACAATGACGCCGATAAAGGTTTGCACCTGCTCACTCGTCATTCTTGCGAAGGTTGCATAACCAGCGAGGACACCCAGACACATCCAGGGGAGAAGCTTCCAGAGATAGCGCCACGCCACTTCCTTTCGGTATATTGTCACCGCAACAACGTCGGCGCTGATCAGAATCGGCAAGAGAAGACCCACGGAGGCCTTCGCATCAAAAGTGAGGGCGAAAATGACGACGGTCAGGTTTCCCACCCCCGGGAGCCCCCCCTTGCCCAGCCCGACGAGGAGCGCACCCAACGCCGCCAGCAGCCATTGCCACAACTCCAGGTCCATCATTCGAAAATCATGTCGTCCCCACGGGAGAAGACACCGTTCTCAATGGAATAGATCGCCCATTCCCCCCTCAAGCCACCCTCTGGCAGCGATGTCCCCGTCGCAAATATCTGCAGGTCCTCCGGCAGCGCCTGCCAGAATCGCTCCCGCCGAACCGGGTCCAGCTCTCCCAGGATATCGTCGGCCAGAATGACCGGTCGCACCCCTGTGTGGGTCCCAAACCAATTTGCCTGGGCGAGGCGAAGGGCAAGGACAAGGCCCCGCTGTTGACCTTCCGACCCAAAGTCCCGCGCCCCGCGCTCGAATAAGCCCAGATGGAGGTCGTCCCGGTGAGGACCCACCGTTGTCGTTCCGAGGGTACGGTCACGGTCCAGGGCCGCCGCCAGCGCCCGTCTCAATCCCCCTTCGGAGGCTTCTTTGACGACAGGCCGATACACCAGCTCCGGCGTCTCTTCCAGCGGAGAGATACGGCGGTAGGCCCGGACCAGCTCCGCCGAGAAATGCTTCAAGCCTTCCGTCCGCTTATGCATCAACAGAGCACCGGCCGGGATCAGCACCTCCTCGAACGCTTCCAGGAGAGCGGGTCCGGCTCGGTCCTTCAGCAAACGGTTCCGCTCCTTCAAGGCCCTGTGGTAGCGCCGGAGCGCATCCAGGTAAGCGGCATCCACCATCGAAAACGAAAGGTCCATGAATTGACGCCGGCCTTGAGGGCTTCCCCGCAGGATCTGAATATCCTGCGAGGAAAAAGCAACCACCGGGAACAGCCCGAGAAAACCCGTCAGCCGCTCGACCACCTCGCCGTCGACAGTGACCGCCTTCGATCCACTCCGCAGGGTCATGGACAGTTCTGTGTCTCCCTGTACATCATGATCAACCTCCACGCGAATGCGCGCTTCCGAGGCCCCCCACCGAATGAGGGCGCGTTGATTGCTGGAGCGAAACGACCGCAGGGCGGCAATCAAGGCCATCGCCTCAAGGGCGTTCGTCTTCCCCTGACCATTCGTTCCCTGAATAAAGACAGCCGGATAATCCGTCTCAAGGCGAGCGGAGACGAAATTCCTGAAATCCTGCAAATGTAGAGACCGAATTCGCATGAAGGGTAATGCGCCTGACGCCAACCGAGGTTGTTACAGATAGCAAGCAAAGCCATTCTGCAGAAACCTCGATCCTTCTTTGAACCGTGGTGCCCTGTCACCTGATCCTACAAATACCTTCGGGCATTTCATCCCCGCGCCGGGGGTTCGCCTCCCTCTGGCTGAGGCCGCTCCGCCGGGCCTTCCCCCTTCAACCCCGCTCTCCGTCCACGGCGGAGAAAACGCCAGGCCGGGCTCGGCCTCGGCTCAGGATGACGATAGAAAACGGTTATCCTCGCATGCGGGTTTTCAATTTCTTCGCGCTTCAGGTATTCCTGAATCCGCCCCACCACCTGGCCTTCAAAGAAAGCCTGCTGCTGCGGCCATAATTTGAAACGCAGACGAATAAAGGCCTCCCCCGTCTTGAGGCGAAGCGTCCCCAGATTATCCGGTTCCTGCAGGATCGTCCCCTGAAACTGGCGGTACAACTCGGAGGCCACTTCCGTCAGTTGTCGTCGAAGTCCCGAGGTGGGTCGGTCTCCCAGCACCGCCACGTCCACAAAAGCCTCAACACAGCCTTTGGTGTAATTTCCCACCACCGCGATATTCCGGTTGGGCACCACCATCGCCTGCCCCAGGTAGTTCCGAATCCGGGTCGTGCGCAGCCCCATCTCCTCCACCACCCCGGTCTGACCCGATATTTCCACCATGTCCCCGACCGAGAACTGGCCGTCAAAGAGAAGAAAAAAACCGGTCACGATGTCCTGCACCAAGCCCTGAGAACCAAATCCCACTGCCAGGCCAATGACCGAGACGGACGCGATATAGGTCGTGTAGTTGACCCCGACTTCGTTCAGGATCTGCCCCAAGGCCGTGAAGTAGATCACATACTTGAGCAGATTGAGAACGACCGAATGAATGGTCCGCGCCCGACTGCGATTGCGCACATAGAGAAACTTTAGCGGGCCACGCTCGTTGAAGACCACGAATGTGCTCACCAAACGGATCAGAGCGAGCAACACCACACTCAGAATAACGATTCCCAGAATAGACAAAATCCGAAAGAGCCGCTCCTCCGCCTCCCCCCAGGAGAGCTTGCTCACCCAGGAAGCATACGCCGCCACAAACCCGCGGTCGCCCGGGATACGCGTGAAACTCAAAGACTGCGCCAGATCCCCCTCATGCAACGTCAGGGTCGTGTCCTGCAGTTCATAACGGTAGAGGCGCTCAACCGCCTCATCCTCTGCCCCCGTCGTCAGTTGAAATTGCACCCCCGCGACCTGCCAGCTCCCCGACTCCGTTCCCAAAGCATAGGTCCCGTCACCTTGAAGCTCCAATACGAACGCACGACGGCCCACCATCGCCTCCCAGCGCCCGACCAGGCTTTCCCGGACCGCCTCCTCCCGCGCAGTCTCAATTCCCGGAACCATTCCTGGCAACTGACACGATATCCACCAAAACACCAACCCGATCACCAAGCCCACACGACGTATCCTCATCGTTTTCCAAGCTGATCGAGCCTCCATCTGAGTAAAGCAAAGAATCGGCCCCCGTTGACGCTTCACCCCCCAAGGGCATACTGCCGGAGGCCCCTCGCGCACCCCCGATCTATTCGATATTTTAATTTTGTGATTGCCTTAAGTTAGTCCCCCTAATCATAAGATTCATTATGTCTCTTCCTTTTCCAATACTCACCCCCGAAGAAGCCGCTGCCCTTATCCAGAATGGCCAAACCATCGGATTCAGCGGTTTCACCCCCGCTGGTGCGGCCAAAGCGATCCCGCGTGCCCTGGCCCTCCGTGCACGCAGTGAACACGAGGCCGGCCGCCCCTTCAAGATTGGCGTGATCACCGGGGCTTCCACCGGTAACAGCCTTGACGGACACCTCGCCGAAGCCGATGCCGTGGCCTGGCGCACGCCCTATCAATCCAACGCATCACTGCGGAAGAGCATCAACGAAGGAAAGACCCGCTTCTTCGACATGCACCTTTCCCTCCTCCAACAGTGGGTCCGCTACGGCTTCCTGGGAAAGCTCCACTTCGCCGTCGTCGAAGCAGCCGAGGTAACAAAGGACGGCGAGATCACCCTCACCACCAGCGTCGGAGCTACAAACACCTTTCTCTCACAAGCAGAAAACATCCTCATCGAGGTCAATGGCTTTCACCCGACGCAACTCTACGGGTTGCATGACATCTTTGAACCGGGCGACCCCCCAAATCGCCGGGAAGTGCCCATCTACACCGTCCGCGATCGATGCGGCCAGATGGTCGCCAAGGTCGACCCTCGCCGAATCGCCGGGATTGTCTTCACCAATGAAGCCGACGAGGTGAGCGGTTTTCGTGAACCTGATTTAGTGACCCGGAAGATCGGCGAGAATGTGGCCTCGTTTCTCGCTGCCGAAATTCATGCCGGCCGCATCCCCAACGGCTTTCTGCCCATCCAGAGTGGTGTCGGAAATATTGCCAACGCCATCCTTGGCGCGCTCGGCGAACACCCCGAAATTCCTCCATTCGAGATGTATTCCGAGGTCATTCAGGACAGCGTCATCGACCTCCTGGAGAACGAGTGCCTTACCTTTGCCAGCGGGACTTCGCTGACCGTCAGCAATGACAAGCTCCGCCATATCTACGATAATATGGACTTCTTCCGGCGGCACATGATCCTGCGGCCGCAGGAGATCTCAAACAACCCGGAGATCGTGCGGCGCCTTGGCATCATTTCCGTGAACACCGCCATTGAGGTCGACCTTTTCGGCAACGTGAACAGCACCCACATCATGGGAAACAGCATGATGAACGGAATCGGCGGCAGCGGAGATTTCACGCGCAACGCCTATATCTCCATCTTTACCTGCCCCAGCCTGGCCAAGGGCGGCAACATCAGCCCAATCGTCCCTCTCTGCAGTCACCTCGACCACAGCGAGCACAGCGTGCAGGTGATCGTAACGGAACAAGGCGTGGCCGACCTCCGCGGAAAGGACCCCCACGAACGCGCCATCGAGATCGTCAACAAATGTGCCCACCCCGAATTCCGCGACGTCCTGCGCGGCTACAGTTCAGACGTCAGGGACGGACATACGCCCCAAACCTTCAAGCGCGCTTATGCCATGCACCAGCGCTACCTTGAGACAGGCTCCATGCACGGGGTTCTCTGGAGCTGAAACCTCCCGAGTCCTGCGGCCCGAACCCTCAGTCAGCCTCAGGCAGAACCTTCTCCAGCTGATCGCGCCATTCCCGAAAGGGATGGTGCATCAGGGCTGAGTTAAAGAAACGCGGATCTTCGCTGACTTCGCGATCCACCCAATCCGGAAGCTCCATAGATTCGGTGGCGGACTGCAGTTCAACTTCGGCAATGATCAAGCCCTCGTTCTCCCCGCCAAAGACATCAACCTCCCAGAGGTGCCCGCCGACCTGATAGCGATGCCGCACCTTCCGGATGCGCGCAGACGCACAGAGGACGTCCAGCATCGCCCGGGCATCCTCGAGGGGAACGGGGTATTCAAACTCCGGTCGTGACAGTCCCGTGGGGCGTCCCTTCAGCGTGAGGAACCCCCGCTCGTCCTCGATCCGCACGCGCACTGTTGCCACAGCATCCGCCACGTAACCTTGTTCGATCGACGTGCTCCATTCCGGGGATGGCAACCTATCCCGATGGACCAGAAACTTCCGTTCGATTTCCACCCCCATGACTACAGTTCCGGGGCGCTAATTGCGCCCAGTAACGGTTCAGTGCTTAACATTAAGCTTTGCGCCCTTCGGCTGCCCGATCTCGCCCAACAAGTCGTTGAACCATTGAGCATCAATATCGAAAGGCTTGCCACCCTTGATGCGCTCAAACTCGATCGCTCGAAGCACCCCGCCCCGATCCTCATCGTGGCCAATAACGCCACCTTCACCCCGAAAGGCACATTCGACCGCCGTATTAACGCAGCTCTGAATCAGACGCTGGTCCTGCTCGTTACTCGCCGCGGCCCGAGCGTAGTAGCCACTCTTCTGCACCAGAACCTTTTCCGCGCCGATCCGCTTGGCAAACTGCTCAGCAAAGTACTTACCTGGATTGACCGCATCCAGCTTGATGTGGCCGAAGGCATCCCGCGGCACCTCGGCACCTTCCTGCTCCAGTTTTTTTACAATGGCGTCCACCCCGGCTCCCTCCGAAATGAAGATGTTCACATTATCCAACTCATCCATCACGCCTTGCAAGCGTTCGCCTTCGGCATCGATATCCACGTCCATTTCCGGAACGTAAACCGCATGGACATCAAGGTTGTCCATTGAGAAAGCAAATTCGGGAAGGTAATCATCGTGATCGATGAGATCCCGATAGACACGGGCCGTCGCAGCTGTCAGCCAACCACAGTTGCGCCCCATCACCTCGTGCACAATAAGCATGCGCGGGTTGGCGTTGAACTCGTTTACAACATTTGAGAAGAAGTGCGCGCCCTCTTCGGCCGCGGTCCAGGCCCCCAGTGTCTGGACGATCGGGAAGACGTCGTTGTCGATCGTTTTCGGCAGCCCGATGACCGTCAGATTATAATTGTTGGTCTTCAGGAACTTCGCCAGTTCTGCCGCCGCTGTGTTCGTGTCGTCACCTCCGATAGTGTGTAAGACATCGACCCCATCCCGGACCAACTGGTCGGCCGCCTTTTGCTGCGGGTCCTCACCCGCTTCGACCAACCCGCGCTCCACGCAGTCTTCCACATTGGTCAGCTTCACCCGGCTGTTACCAATGGCACTTCCTCCGAAACTGAAGAGCGCATCGATGTTCTCGCGGACTTCGGCGTCCACCTCGAAGCTATCGCCCAGAAGCAGCCCCTTATAGCCACTCCGGTAGCAAATAATCTCGATCGAGGGGTCCACCTCGGTGTAGCGACGGATCAAACCCGCAATGGCGGCATTGAGGCAGGGGGCAAGCCCGCCAGCAGTAAGAATGGCAACTTTCTTCGGCTTCATGGAATTTTTTAATTTGAGATAATCGACTATCAGGAAACGATCAGGCATTGACCGGTCATGGATTCCGGCTGTGGCAGATCCATCAGCCGGAGAAGTGTGGGTGCGATATCAGCCAAGCGTCCATCAACCGCAAGCTTCACCTGCTGCCAGGCTGCTCCATAGAGCACCACCTCGACAGGATTCAGCGTGTGAGCTGTATGCGGACCTTCCCGAGAAGGATCCCACATCTGATCACTGTTTCCGTGGTCAGCTGTCACGAGGGCCGCTCCGTCCACCGAATCCACCGCCTCGAGGAGATCGCCCACACAGGCATCGACCACTTCACACGCCTGGATCGCCGCTTCCAGCGAGCCCGTGTGCCCCACCATATCGGCGTTGGCAAAATTGATGACAATCAGCCCATATTTTCCGCTCAGAATCGCGCGACGCGCGGCATCGCGCACCCCCAAAGCCGACATTTCCGGCTTCTGGTCGTAGGTGCTGACCTCCCGGGGACTTTGGAGCATCTCCCGATCCTCCCCCGGAAAGGGCTCTTCCCGATAGTCGTTGAAGAAAAAGGTAACGTGGGGAAACTTCTCCGTCTCCGCACAGCGAAACTGTGCGATCCCTTGGTCGGCCACATAGCTCCCCAGAATATCCTTCATGCGTGGTGGCTTCAGAAAGAGCACATTCTCGCAGAGCCCCGTCTGGTATTCCGTCATCGTCGCATAAAAAAGCTCCAGCATCAGCCCCCGATCAAAGCCTGCGAACGATGCCTCGGTGAAGGCCCGTGTCAGCTCCCGCGGCCGATCCCCTCGGAAGTTGAAGAAGATCACCGCATCCCCGTCCTTGATTGTCCCGACCGGCTTATCTTCCGCATCGACCATGGCTGTCGGAATAATAAACTCATCTCCACTGCGCGTGGCCTCAATAGGGTTCTGGTAGTAAAACTCCACGGCTTCGCCGGCCGTCTTTGCCGTGCGCTCGATGTTGCGTCCAGTCAGGCAATCGTAAGCACGCTGCACGCGGTCCCACCGCAGGTCCCGGTCCATCGCCCAGAAACGGCCACAGACGGAGGCAATCCTTCCGACGCCGAGCTCGCGCATCTTGGCCTCCAACTCTTCGATATAGCGCCGGGCCGAAGTCGGCGGCGTGTCGCGCCCATCGGTAAAGGCGTGCACAAAAACGCGCTGAAAATCCCGCCGCCTGGCCACGCCGAGAAGCCCGTAAAGATGCTCAAGCATGGCATGAACGCCTGCATCCGAAACCAACCCCATGAGGTGCAAGTCTCCACCCGAGGCTTCCACTTTCTGAAATGCCTTCACCAGTGCTTCGTTCGCATCCACCGCTCCCGTCTCAAAAGCTTTGTCAATCCGGACGATCTCCTGGTCCACAATCCGGCCCGCACCGATGTTCTGGTGGCCCACCTCCGAATTACCCATAACCCCGTCGGGCAACCCAACGTCCCGGCCACAAGCCAGGATCTCCGTCCGTGGCCAAGACTGCGACAAGCGATCCGCCACCGGCGTCTTCGCCAGCTTCACGGCATTGAAGGGATCGAGGTCGGTCTCGTGGTTTTCGCCCCAACCATCACGAATAATGAGAACTACTGGTTTGCGTGCCATAATTGAATAAATTCCCGGCGACTCGAATGCAGCCGATAGGCCGGGACTGAGTCCCCGAATCCTTGGCAATTGTCTACCGAAGCGAGGAAGCTAGAATGATCGCCAAATAAAGTGCCAGC
>CAYOIB010000086.1:0-7052 GCA_964403935.1 uncultured Puniceicoccaceae bacterium
GCCTTTAGCTTCCGTGATCATCTCTCTCATTCCATGCTTTCCTCTGCGCTATCCCTGAGCTCAGTGGTAGAATGCCTCAGAGCTAAAGCACTTTTGCGGGGTGCAGGATCGGCTCGAGGGCGGTGTGGAAGCGCTGGGCGACCTGGTCCCAGCCGAAGGTGCGGCGGACCCATGCGGCTCCGTGTTCGCCCATTGCATGGCGCTCCGCATCGCTGAGGCGCATGGCCTCAAGCAAGGCGGCGGTCAGGGCTTCGGGGCCTGTTGGGATCTGCCAACCGCATCTTTTCTGTGGAAGGTCGTCCCAAGGTGTGGCGGTGGTCGTGATGACGGGTGTGCCGGCGGCGAGGGCTTCGCCAATGACGAGGCCAAAGTTCTCTGAATACGACGGGAGGACGAAGAGGTCGGCCGAGGCGTAGAGCGGCCACTTGGCGGTGTCGTCAATGGCACCAACGAAACGGATGCGATCGCCATTGGGCTGGGTAGCGGCTTGGGCACGACATGTGTTGATGTAGCCAGCCTCATCATTCCCGGCAATAATCAACTCCCAATTCCTGTCGTTCACCTGGGCAAAAGCCTGAATCAAATCGGGAAGCCCCTTTTTTGGATGGAGCCGCGAAAGGAAGAGAATACGCTTCGGAGCATTGGCGGGGCGTGCGGGGCGCTCCGGCCAGGTCGTGGGAAAATCAATACCATTGGGAACCACGATAACGGGACCGCGATAACCGGCTTGGCGGACATAGCCTGCCTCCAGTTCGGCAGTGACATGCACACAAGCCGCACGTTGGAGATCGCGGCGCGCATAAAATCTCCAAGCGAGCCACTTCTTCCAGCGCCGATATTCCAGTGCCCAAGGATCCAGCATACTCCGCGGGGAGGCGATGACAGGAATTTGTCGACGACATCCAAGGGCGGCGATGTGGTGATTCAAAGGATCCCAAATACCGGCGTGGTAAAGACAGAGGTCCGAGGCGGGGGCGCGCGTCCAGGCGTCAAGGGTCTGCTTCAAAGCGCCGCGATCGGGGCTCACAAGAGCTTCCCACTCGGAGTGGGCCTTCAGGTCAATTGTCATTGAAGGAGCACGAGGACCGACCACCCGCACCGACTGCCCGGATCGTGCCAAGGCCAAGGCAAGAGCGGGCACACTCCGCGCAATGCCCCCCAGCTCGACTTCCAGCGTGGTGAAGGTGAAGAGGTATTGCATGGGCGATTTAGAGCGGGAAAATGAGGTCGGCAATGAAATGAAAGCGAAGCAACCGGAGCTTGTTAGCCTCCACCCCCACCCGCAAGCCAAGGCTTCTGCATATCCACACCAACGATGAGCTCCCGGCTCTCCACCAACACACTGCCGTAGCGACCGGACCACAAGGTCCCGGCCCGTCCGTGCGTCCTGTTGAACCAGAGCGAATAACGCTGTTTGAGTAGCTTTACAAACTTCGCGAGATCGCACATTCGCCCGAGCGAGCTTCTCTCGCATCGTCTCGCGCTCCTACCGCCCGCTTGCAGACAAGTTTGCCCAGGCAGGGATGTCTGGAATACCTGCGCTACGAGCGACAGGTGAAACAGACATTCCTGTCTGTTTCAAATCAACTAATCAGCGGGGAGACTGGGTGTATATGAGCAGGCGATCGTGGATGAGGAAGGCGATGTCAGGAAGGCCATCGCCGTTGAGGTCGGTGACGATACCCTCTCGTGGCTGGAATCCACCAACACCGCGCCGCGGACCCATATTAACATTCTGGTCGAACAGGGTGAAGTGAAGGTAGCTGCTCCAGGATTGCTCACCATCAGGGAGGCCAAGGATTTCGAGGACATTATTCTGGGCATCGACCGCAACGAGTTCGGCCGAGCCATCGCCTGTGAAATCCCCATATTCGAAAGCCATGTAATTCATCGGCTCCAGGTCTGTTTCGTAAGGCTCGTGAACATCCTCGAAAACCCAGGCTTGGCGATTGAAAGGAAGGACAAGGAAGCGCTCGGTTCCAAAAATCACCAAGGACTCGGGGCCATCCTTCTGCAGTTGGGCAAAGCGTGCGCCGAGCGGTTCAATGGGCGGCAGGGGGACGGAATCCACGAAACGCAGGACATTCGACTCATCCCTTCGGTGAAGGTGCAGTTCGTTTTCTTTCTCGGCGAAGACAAGGAAACCGGGATATTCCTTCTCTGGAGCAGAATGGGGAAGCGCAAGGCGTGTCGAACCTGAACGGGCATTAAACTGATCTTCGATCACGAAATCCTCATCGGCATAACGAAGGATCCGGACAAAGCCCTGACCGGCCAACAATGCCGCCGGAGGTTGTCCCTCTTCAGGCGTCAAGAACGTCAAGTGGCGGGGTTCGACATCTCCGAGCAGGCTCTGGCGAAGATTACTGGACACAGCAACCTCGACCGGAACGTCATCCAGCCAACGGAAGAGACGCAAGGGCTCGCGCTGCCCGAGGAGAACCAAATGCGGGTGTTGCCCATCGACGGCGATGATGTACATAGCCCGAGGATCGCGCGCCTGATTCTCCAATTGAACAGAACGGGTGGTCCAGGTGAGCGGCTCAACAGACGATGGTGTCGCAAACGTGAGGAAAAAATCACGCCCCCGCTTCTCCAGAACAATCAGATCCGGATGGGCGGCATTGGTGAAGGTGCCCGTAGCGAGCAAAAGAGGGCGGCCCTCCACAGGAATCAATTGTGGAAAAGCGAAGCGACCTTCCTGTGAGAACGCGGAAAAACCGACCAATCTCTCGTCCGCGCTCGCTGCGACCAGGAGATCCTGCGCCAAATCCGGGTGGGCATAAGCGGTCAAGGCTGACAGGCTGGCAAAGGAGGGAAAAGGCACCCCTTCCTCGAAGTCACCGCCTGCACCCAGCATGAAATGCAGCACTTCTGCTCGAGCGGGATCAGCCGCAACAATGCCAAGGTCTCCGGCACCCGAGAAATCGCCCACAGCAAACAATCCTGGATCCCGCAGCCTTGACGGGAGGGTGTAGCTTCGCGCCTGCACATTCCGCAAGTGCACATTGCCCGCCTCGGCGGCCGCGAGCCGAGCCGTGCGAATAACACCCGTCCGCTGCTCGGCGTAGACGAGGAGCGGATGCGCTTCTCCATCGTCGAGAAACGTGTGGCTCCCGTGTGCGATCTCCATGGGGAAGAGATACTCGGGCCCAAAACCGCCATCGACACTCTGGAGGCGCACGACAAGATGACGGTCCGAACCACTTCCCAGAACATAGACAATATCGAGGCGGCCATCGCCATCGACATCCTCCAGGCGAAGGCCTCCACTATCAGCCGAAGCCAGACGATAGCTTACGGGATCTCGCATAGTTCCATCCTCTTCCTGGTAGAAGACAAGGATTTGGTCGTTTGAGAGTGCGATCAAATCCATCCGTCCGTCTCCGTTCAAGTCAACTGCCCGGAGGGAAGCCGGCCACTGCTGAGGCTCAAAAGCCCGCGATTCAAAACGGGTTGAGAAAGCCCCAGTTTCGTCCTGGAAGAGAAGCGTCAACGGAACTCGATTTCCGGTGAACGCGAGGTCCATTCGACCGTCACCGTTAAAGTCGCCCACCTGCAAGGCGTAAGCGTTTTGACCGGTGACCACGGACCGTCGATCATAAGCGGCATTATCGAGAACCGGCACCCATCGGCTATGCCTCACCCGCCGGGAAAGCGCGGCGGGGGGTTCTCCATCGGCCCGTCGAAAGAGGAGCTCCACCGATCCCCGATCATTATTGATCAGGGCGAGATCAACAAGACCATCATCGTTCAGGTCGCCGTGGACGAGGCTGCGCGTACTCCAGTCAAGCTTGAGAACCTCAGGTCCTTCGAGACTTACAGGAAAAGTATTATCGGCAGAGAGGCAGGTGCCAAGAGAGGCGCATACCAAGGAGAGAAGAGACTTTAATCGCATTATAAAATCAGCAGACCTGCCCTACTCCGACGGGTTTTTGAGCGTGCTCTCCTGCCGATATCCGTAGCGAGTCTTGACGAGTTTCGAGAAGAGGAACAGGGGATGATCAGAAAGGTCAGGCACGGCTGGAATCTCGCTGACGGGCCTGACCGCTCCATCCTCGTCATAGCCTCCAGAGGACGAGGCAGCGACTCTTAGAGCAAGCGCCCCTGCTTCGAGGACTTTCTGAAGATTGCTATATGAAAAGCCCACGGTGTCCGCCGACATATCGTCAAAATACCGACTCACGAGGGGTTGCCTCATGAACCCGTTCCCCGGCTCTGCGAGGAGTGAAAGGATCTCGCGTGTCCGATCGAGATTACCGTTGGTATGGATGATCTGGTCTTGGGTTATCGCGATCGATTGAGGCTGCCCCTGCATGGCCATCAGCGGGCTGCTGTAGATGGTTGCCCCCTGGTAATCAGCCTTCTCCAGCATCGCGTCCATCCCAAAAGCCGCCAGCAAACGATCGATCCCTTCGATCAGACGGTTCCCATCGCGAAGGCGGACCATGATGACCTGACTGGATGCGAGAACGCGTTGCGCCTCGGTCATCCTTGAAGCTTCCGCCGCAGTCGGTTCAAAGTTCAGGACAATAACCTTGTCGCCCAGGTTTTGGAAAATCATGGCATCGAGGTCGATCCCACTCGCTGAACTCAACTGGCTCTTGTAAGCCTGATACATATTTCCCCAGAGCGGCGAGACTTGTGGGACCAACCGATCGAGACGCTGTAAAAGCGCACCCACATCGTAGTTGAAGGCACTAACGCCGGTCACATCCTGCGGAACAAAGGACAGATCAGGTAATTCGTCGACGACGTAGGCCATCAAGCTGTTAAGGAGCCCGTCGCGTTCCTCGATCTCGATGCCAGAGACACCATGTCCCCCGTCATCACTTGTTCTCCAGCTATAGTAGTAACCGCGGAGCGCATCGACCCGAATAAGATCCAGGATCTGCAACGGGGGTGCCATCATGCCGCCTTGAATCAAGCTGTCGGAGCCTTCCTGGATCTTGGGCAGGAAGGCGCGCACCACGGTATCCAGGAAATCAAGACGCCCAACCAAAAGAAAATCCTGATCCTCGAGAGCCTCGCTCCCCAGCTGGAAGACGGCAACATCAGCAATGGTTGAGGCACTGTCTTTGCCCCCGACCTGACGCACCACGGCCGCTGCATCTTTCATCCCAAAGGAGGCCACAAACTGGCGGTCATCCAGAAGGAACAAACGGTGGTGAGCCGGGTTCTTCTTCTCTTCGGATTCGGCTTCGAAAACGGTGAACCCTTCCAATTCCCGTTCTGTAACCTTTACGTCTTCATCCTCTGCTTCGGCTTCCTTTTTCAGATGTGCCATTGCCTTCTCGAAAACGGCTCTCTTGTTGTCGTGCTCCAGAATCACAGTCAGCGTAGAGCCGATCGATTGAAGGACCTCCTCCCCGCTTGCGTCATCGTCATCTAAAAATTTCTGAAAACCTGTCGGATCCGCTACACTCACACCAAATGCGAGCCGCCCTCCGAGAAGCTCCCTCAGTTCGGAATCCGTCAGCCCTAACGCTTCCGAAGCTTTCTCCAAAAAGGCTTCGAGACTGGTTGGAGGCAAATCTACTTCCTCATTGCTCAATGCGGTGAAGACAGCGCGAATAAAGGCTTGGACGTCATCCCTGCGCGCAATCCCGGCGAAGGGACTGGAAGACCAGCGGTCCAGCATCCCGTTGATTGGCATCGTTTCGCCATAGACGAAGGTCTTATCGTCGAATCGCGTTGCGAGCGGACTATCATCACCGGCGACATTGCAGAGGGCGGGCCCGAAGAGGGCAGCTGCCCCGAGAGAGAGAAGTTGGATCTTAGTCATTCTTTGTGAAGTGGGTTGGAGGCGCATTGTAACGAAAGCCGCTGTTCGGGTTTCGAGGATCAAAAGCAAAGGCATCGCGATTGCGAAGGAATCGTTTGAGAACTTCAGCGGGAATCGCGAACCCCAGTCCTTCTGTTCCGAAGCCCATCACCTTCATATTGTTCACCCCGACGACTTCACCGCGAAGGTTGAAGAGCGGCCCCCCGCTGTTGCCCGGATTGATCTCGGCTGTTGATTGGATGAAAAGATTCCCGTTGATTGAACGGTTACGGAGACTGACGATTCCCTCCGACACGCTTCGTTCCAAGCCCATCGGATTACCGATGGCGAAGACCGCTTGCCCCTGCCGAAGGGCCTCGGAAGAACCCAACGAAACGCTCTCGAATTTCCTCACCTTGTCGGGCTCAATCCGGAGGAGTGCCAAGTCCCACTCCGGGCTTGTGGCAACAATGCGCACGCCCTCGAAGATCCGCCGCTCCAGCCCCTGGCCCCCTCCATCCGGATCTTCAAAAACCGTTACGCGGAGATCGTGCTCACCCGCGATCACGTGATCGTTTGTCACCACCCAACCATCTTCATGGACGATGAAGCCAGAGCCCAGCCCCGTCGGCGTCTGCACCAAGACGACCGCACCGCCCACGCGACCTATCAGGTCTTGGACACTGAGAAACGGAAGGCCCGCATCTTCGTGGTAAAGAAACTGTGTCCCGGAAGGGCTCCCCCGTTCTTCCAGGGCCGGACTTGTCATCTCTAGAATAGCCTCTCGCGGGATGGCGATCAGAGTAAACCCCAGGTCCACATAAAGACGATCCGGCTTTTCTGCCACTATCGGAGCGGAGACCGAACTCCCGTCGATAAGGTCGATGACCATTGTCTGCGCCGAAGCGATCGCGACGGGGAGAAAACAGAGGAGGACACGAAACATAAGGCGCATTATCCGGTCTCCACCCCGGAGGTTCAAGCCCGCGTCAAACAAAACTCCGCCAGTGTCCTCATGGCAGCAGAAGCCGTGTTCTGCGCCAACGATCAAGACTTTATGAGGCCGCATGCCCCCGACATCCGCTGCTTGCGTGACAGCACCTGGTAGCTTATTCGTAACGTATCCTGGGCCCGCGCGCCTGCCCCCAACTTACCAGTGTGAACCCACGAGAAAAACGAAAGAGCCGCGAAAGAGGAGGAAAAAAGGCGCGTCTGGATGAACGCAGCGGTCGGCGGGCAAAGGAAAAAGAGCCCGAGCCGGAGCTGAGATCTTTCCTTCCCAGAGAAT
>CAYOIB010000086.1:7152-11598 GCA_964403935.1 uncultured Puniceicoccaceae bacterium
CAGCGCCCGGCCCCGGCAGCCTGGCCGCCATTTAATGCAGCTATGTTCGGTTGACAAGGACCGGTCCTTTCCTCGATAGCACTCGGTATCAGAGTTCTCATTTCCATACTCCTGACCTTCCTGACCCTCCTGGCTCCGGCTCTTGGCTTGGCTCAGGTGAGGACGCCGGCTTTTGATCTGGATGAGACGAATACCTTGGTCGCGCAGTTTGATCAAAGCGATCCCCTGCCGCTGGTCTGTGAGTGGCGCTCAATGCCCCGCGCCCCGGCGATGCGGTGGAGCGAACTCCCCTCCGTCGGGACAGAAACAGACCGGCGTTTACAGGAAGATGATACGCTTGGCATCATCTCTGTTCCTTCGGAAGCGACCGATGTGGGGCAGCCATACGTGCTGGCCTGGCTCGTAGCAAGTGGTCGAGCAACCGCAGCGCCTCCACGACAATAAGGATCTTTTCAGGGACCTGAAAAGCCGAGAACGGCAGGCTCCCATCGCGCAGTCATACTGCGCCTCGGCACCTGAAGGCCAACACCTGTCGGCCCTTCATTGGCCTCTCCGGCACGGGATACTTGAAGACCTTTCCCCCGCGCCCCCAGCCCTACGCTGGAAACCCGACCTTCCTTTTGCAGCGCCCCACCGACCACAAATTCAAGGTCCGAGGGGCACCACTTGTATAGTTTTTGCCAAGATGAAATTGACTTCCTTTTTTTCCAACCTGCGTCGTTGCTGGACCCGTTTTCAGGATGATCCTGTGGAAACAACCCTCGCCCGAACCTATGCCGAAATGGGCAACGCCCAGCTCAGCGCTATCAACCCATACGAACTTACGGAATTTGCCCGCAAACTGTGGACTGAAGAGATGAATCGCCGAGCCCTCTCGCGAAAGAAATAGCAGCCACGGGAAAACACCTTCAGGTCAGCCTGGACACGCGAGGAACAATGACTCTCCGGCGCGGTGATTCAGGCTGACCTCATCTCCACTCTTGAGTTGATCGACGACCCTCTCTATCTGCTGATTCGTATGATCGAATCAACGCTGAAGAATCTGGGATACACCCTTCCCGAAGCGCCGGCCCCTGCTGGTAACTACCTCCCCTGGCGGCTGCACGCAAACACCCTCTACCTTGCTGGAACGATTTGCCTGCAAGATGGGCGGATGACGCATACGGGAGCTGTCGGCGTCGATCAAACAATCGAGACCGCGCAGGAAGCCGCACGCATTTGCGTGATCAATGCCCTCGCCTCCATCAAGGCCGCCTTGGGCGATTGGGACAGGATCGATCAGTTCCTCGTTCTGAACGGCTTTGTCCTGGCCCCGGCGGGGTTTGATCAAAGCCCGCAAGTTATCAATGGGGCGAGCGATTTCCTCGTTGAGCTTTTTGGCGATGTCGGACGCCATGCCCGCGCCGCCGTGGCCGTCGCGGGGTTGCCCATGAACTCCACCGTGGAGCTCCAGATGACGCTCGCCGTTCGCTAGCCCGACGGTTGCGGAACGCCGGCAAGCGTGTGGATTGCCCAGGGTTCACCAAACTTCGTGAGTGCCGGATCAGCCTCCTGGCCTGCACCCCGGAAATGATCCGGGAAGATCCAGACTGATTGAATCCAGCCCTGTGCCGGGTAAGGAACGCCTCGCCCAGGATAAACTTCGCATCGTACCTCGCGATTCTTCCAATAAAGGACGAGGCTTGGCCTTTGCCTGCATCCAAACAGCCGTCCCCTGCGTAGTTCTTACAAAGATGTCGGGCCATAACGGCCCCGGCTGCCCTCCATTTTGCCGCAGGCGCGCTTTATCCCCTCCACACAATGAAATACAGATCCCTGCTTGCCTTCATTCTGATATCCCTGGTTCCAGCTCTTCAGGGACAGGATGCCCTCGTTCAGGGTCAACAAGAACTCGCCCTCAAGACCTATGCCTGGCTGGCTGAAACGTACCCGGAAGAGAACATCATCTTCTCCCCTACAAGTCTCCAGGCCGTCCTTGCCATCGTAGCTGAAGGTGCCGCTGGACAGACAAAGGCCGATATGCTGCCTTATCTCGATCCCGTTGGAGACGGCAGCTCTATAGCAACGGACCTGGCCGATCTCGGGAAATCTTTAAGATCCGACGCCATTGAGAACGTCCTCGCGACAGCGTTTTACAGCGATCTTAACCTGTCGCTAAAGCCTGCTTATCTCACCGTTCTGGAGACGCTTGGGACGCGGCACAAGTCCATGAGCTTTGTAAACGTGGACACCATTATCGAAGATGCGAATGGTTGGGTCAGCGAGCGAACAAACGAAATGATCACAGATCTTGTCACAAGGGATCTATTCCAGGCAGACACTGTGGGACTCTGGCTCGCGGTGCAGTACCTCAAAGGTCAATGGACGCTTGCCTTTGACGAAGAGAACACGGCCAAAGGTCGCTTTACCCTCGGCAACGGCAGCTCCGTCACGGCTGATTTCATGAGCCAACGATTTGGAGGGGTGGTTCGGGAAGACGAAACCCGGCAGCTCATCAGCGCCGAACTCGCTCTCAAAGACACCGACTTTGCCGTTGTCTTCCTTCAAGGCTACCCGACCTCAGCTCCGGATTCAGGCACTTCAGGACCCTCCTTGTCTGACTTGGAAGCTCGCTTTACCACAGGCCTGCTACGCGATCACCTGGCGCTCCAGCCAAGCGGTGACTTCAATATCAAGCTCCCAAAATTCAATTTCAAAACGAATTTTCCGGTGCATACGGCTTTCAAGGCATTGGGCATCACAACCGCCTTTGAGAGTGGTGCAGCCGACTTTTCTGCCCTGACCGACTTTCCCTTGTACCTCCAAAAAGGCGTTCATGAAGCGGTCATCGAACTCAATGAAGCTGGGCTCGAAGCAGCCGGCGCAACCGCTTTGTCCGCAGGCGTTACTTCCCTGCCCAGGTCCTTGGCCTTCGACCAGCCTTTCATCTTCATTGTTTATCATAAGCCCACCGAAGCCATCCTCTTCATGGGTCGCATCACCAACCCCGCCGAAAGCAGCGATACCGACGCCGACACCGAGGGAGCCCAGGAGCGCCTCCTTGGCATCAAGCTGGAGGGCTCCTGGACGCCGTGCTGGCTCGGTTACGCCGACGTCGCATTCTGGCCGTGGGTTCAAAGTGTTCCCTATGGTTGGCTATACTCCGCCGACGGAAGCTCGGTCGAGTCAGCCTGGTTCTTTCATTCCAAGGGAGGGTGGATCTGGAGCGGGCACCCCCTCACCCCCTTGGCATGGTCTGCAAACTATGGCTGGATCTACCAACACGGCCTCATCCTTGAATCCCATCCCCCGCAGACAGGAGGTCTGTGGTGGTACATCTATGAGACCGGTGAATGGATTTCGATGGAAGGCTGAGCCTCAGACGCAAAGAGCCCCGCTCCCTCTAAAACTCAAAGTCGACACCCATCGTAAAACTTCGTCCGGCTAGCGGTTTCGACTCTTTTCGAGCCGCTAGATGGTTGAAGCCCAACGCATCCGTCAAATTGTCCCCCCGGATAAAGACACGTGTGTCCACCGAGCCTGACTGAAGTCGCATCGTGAGCAGTAAATCGAACATCGTGTAGCCCCCTGTCCTGGTCTCGCTCCTTGCAAGATAGTTCTGCGCGAATACGTGACGAACCACCAAATCCGCTCCAAAAGCACCTCGCTCCAAGTGCAAGCCTGCTCGCACACGCACCGCCGGATTCCGGGGCAGCGCTTGCGACTGGGCCAGGGAGCGCAGCCGCGTCCAGTCAAATCCAGCAGTGAGATGGGCACGCCCATCGGGCCCTTCCATCAAGTGCCAGAGAGCCTCCAATTCAACACCGCTGATAAAGGCATCCTCCTGCCCATACCGGTAGACCGGCAGGCCTTTTCGCTCCTCGCCCGTCGGTGACTCAAAGAGGTAGTCGAAAAATCGGTACCCATAAAATGCGGCGGTGAAATCGACCCGGTCCAACTTCTTCCGATACGTCAGATCGAGCCCCAAGGCTGTTTCCACCTCAAAATCCG
Organism: uncultured Puniceicoccaceae bacterium; assembly: GCA_964403935.1. GTDB lineage: Bacteria > Verrucomicrobiota > Verrucomicrobiia > Opitutales > Oceanipulchritudinaceae > SLLG01. The sequence continues at coordinate 11,143 of CAYOIB010000086.1, forward strand.
ATCGTCCAATTTCATAAGTTCCCGTCGCAAGATGGGGCCCATCCGCGTAGAGTTCGGTGCTGGAGGGATGCCGCTGGGAGAGACTGAACTGCAGGTTGAGCGAATCCGTCGAGGTGAGCTTTAACCGGGCTCCGCTGGATCCGCTAAAGGCCCAATCATGGTAGTTCTCCACCCCGTCCGTCCGAACGATCTGATAATCAATCCGAAACCCATGCTGCCACGTCAGCGCCGCCATCGAATCCCGCTGATCGATCACCCAAAAGACTCCCAACTCCGTCGTATCCGCAGGCGGCGTAAAGGCCTCTTCGCCCTCGGCTCGGGCAGAATCCAGAACCATCTGCACCCCCAGAAGCCCGTCAAACGTCCCGACCTCAGCATGACTCCATTCATTGCGTCCTTCAAAAACGGTGCGATCAAAACGCGTTCCCAAAAGCGAGCCTTCAAGCTCCCGGTGCT
>CAYOIB010000087.1:0-11374 GCA_964403935.1 uncultured Puniceicoccaceae bacterium
TGGCAACGAGCGGGTGAACGGAGGGTATGATTCAGAAAGGCCGGCTTATAAATAGCATTTTCCGGCGTGGGAGGCTGGAAGTAATCAGCCGGCAGTGACCGGAGTGGCTTTGGGTGGCTCCATCCAGCGGCCTTTTTCCTTAATGAGGGTGATGAGGGCATCGACGGCGTGTTCGGCGGGGATGTGGTATTTCACGCATTCCTTGCCGACATAGAGGTTTACTTTGCCGGGGGCCCCGCCCACGTACCCAAAATCTGCATCGGCCATTTCACCGGGGCCGTTCACGATACAGCCCATCACAGCGATAGTGACGCCTTTCAGGTGCCCGGTGGCGGCGCGGATGCGTTGGGTGGTGGATTGGAGATCAAAGAGCGTTCGCCCGCAGCTCGGGCAGGCGACGTATTCGGTTTTTGAGGTCCGTGCGCGAGCCCCTTGAAGGATGTTGTAGGCGAGGGTGAGCGATTGGGCGGGATCGCTGACATTCTCGATACTGATCAGATCGCCTATGCCGTCGCAAAGCAGTGCACCGCTGAGGAGGCTGGCTTCAAGGAGTTGATCGCCAAACCAGTTATGGGATTCGATCGAATTTGCCGCGGTGTTTCGGATCCAGATCGGAGCCTTCAGGCCGAGGGCATCGATGACTTCCGCGAGCTGCCGGTAGGCACCCACTGGATGAACCTGTGAAATGGGATCCGGGCTGCCGAGGGTGAAGATGATACGGGCGGAGGTAGCGGCGAGTTCACTGGCAAAAGTGGGGAGTTCAATCGGATCGATGTTCAGCGCGAGAATCAGATTTTCCTGCTCGGCCAAGCGAAGGGCTTGTTCAAGGATGTTGAGTTCATGTCCGCCAATGTAGGCGAGAAGGATGTCGTCCCTGCAGGTCGACCAGTCTGCATTTCCGGCCTGACCGACACTGATGCCGCGAAGTTCCCAGACGCAGAAGCTGGCGTGCCGTGCGACGACGTTCCGGAGCTCCGGAATGGCTGGCATGGCTTCCCGTTGATCGATGGAAATCAAAACGCCTTCAACGGGGGTGTCAGGGAAACGGTGACGGAAATCTGAGAGGTTTTTCTCAAGAGCTTCAGGTGTGGTGGCGGGTACGGCCTGGATCACGCGCGGCGGTTCGAGGGTCGACAGCTTGCAGTTTCCTCCGGGGGCAAACTCGGCGATGGACCGTCGGCTGAAGCTGAAGGGATCAATCGGATCCGGGGTTGTCCGGGCCGGAGCTTTTTTCCAGAGTCGATGAGCCTTTTCGACAATGGCCTGGGCAACAGGAATCTCGGCTACCGGATCTTCCGTGAGGGAGACACGGAGGGTATCTCCAAGACCATCATAAAGAAGGGAGCCGATACCAATGGCGCTCTTGATGCGGGCATCATCGCCATCGCCCGCTTCGGTGACACCAAGGTGGAGCGGGTAGGTCATTGACTCCACCGCCATCCGGGCAGCGATCAAGCGATACGCATGGATCATCACCTTTGGGTTACTGGCTTTCATGGAGATAATAATATCTCGGAAACCATGGGTTTCAGCGATGCGGATAAATTCGAGAGCACTCTCGCACATGCCTTGAGGGCTGTCTCCATATCGATTGACAATGCGATCGCTGAGGGAGCCGTGGTTGGTGCCGATCCGCATGGCACGGCCGAGCTCCTTGCATCGGAGGACGATGGGGGAGAAGGCTGCATGCAGGCGCTCCAGCTCTTCCTGATAGGCGGCATCTGAATACTCGCGCACCTGAAAGCGTTTTTTGTCGGCGTAGTTTCCGGGATTGATCCTTACTTTTTCAACGTGCTCCACCGCTTCCATGGCCGCTTGGGGGAGGAAGTGGATGTCCGCGACAAGAGGGACATTGGCAAACCCGGCAGCGCTAAAATCTTTGCGGATTTCGCGCAGCGCACGAGCGGCCTGAACGTTTTGAGCAGTGACCCGCACGATCTGACACCCGGCCCCGGCCAGGGCAATGCACTGTTTAACAGTGGCGGATACGTCCTGGGTCGGGGTGGTCGTCATGGATTGCACGACGAGCGGGTGGCGGCCGCCGACCGGGACAGCGCCAACATTTACGACATGGCTTTGGCGACGGACGCTGGAAAATCGGCTAACGCAATAAGGCGGTAGGCTTTCCCGGGTGGGAGCGGAGGATGCGTTCATTCTTCCGGAACTTCAGTGGGTTCGACATCGTGCATGGACTCACCGGTGAACAGGGGAGCGATGGAGCGTGCAGCGGCGCGTTCCTGCTCGATGATAGCCGTCTCATTGCGTCCGACGCGCCCGACGTCGAAGAAGGTAACGTAGATAAAGATGCCCAGGAACAGGAGCATGAAGAGGCTCTGAGCTGAGGCAATGAAGGACGCAGGCAAGGGTTTGCGACGGAGCTTTGCGATGGTGGCAAAGACAATGTGGCCACCGTCGAGCACAGGTATTGGAAGGAGGTTCAGGATAGCGAGGTTGATGTTGATCAGGACCACGATGGCCAGGAGCTCCCGCATGCCGATCTGGGTTAGAGAGTACAGGGCGTAGCCAATCCCAACAGGTCCGCTGAGGTTGTTGAGGCCAACATTGGTTGCCGGGTGGAAGAGGGCAACGAGGACCCTTACCGTCATATCAATATGGTTTCGGATCTGTGTGAACGGGTCGACGTGCTGAAGGGACTGGCTGCGGGTAAACTGGATACCAACCATGGGTCGCTCATCGCCGTTGGTATTGTAGACGACACTTTCCGGACGAAGGACACATTCGAGGCGCTGCTCTCCCCGACGGATTTCCAGCCGGACGAGCTCGTTCGGATGGGCGTTGATATGCTGAATAAAGGGAAGCGAGTCATAGAGAAGCTCTCCATTGATCGAAAGGATCTCATCACCCGGTTCCAGGCCCGCGATCTCAGCAGGTGATTTGTGCATCACACCGTCGACAATCAGGCGGGTGGCGGGGACGAAGCCAATGATCCGCATCCGCTCATACTCGCTCAGGGTGGGGTTGATTTGGAATTCAATGATCTCTCCCGCCCGCTCCACTTTCAGGACGGTCAGGGGCTCACCCTCTGAACTGCGTCGTGATCCGGTGGCTACGCGGGTCATAACGTCGTTCCAGTCGTTCACGGGATCACCATCCACTTCAAGGATGCGGTCACCTGCCTGAATACCTGCGGCTTTGGCCGGGCTTTGGTGTTCATTGCCTTCGCTATCGACCAGGTGTGGGATTACGTAGCCCACTTGTGTCGTGGCCATGGCGTCGGGAACACGTGTGCCGATCGCCCATAGGAGGGTGGCAAGAGCAAGGGCAAAGAGAACGTTAAAGACGGCACCGGCTGCGGCGACCGTGACTTTGTCCGTATAGCTGATAGGGGGGAGGGGTTCTGTTGTCGCAGGGGCGTCGCCCTCCACGCCGCGGAGATCCGCGAGTTGCGGGAGCATGACATAGCCTCCAAGCGGAATCGGGGCCACCCGCCACTCCACGCCTCGCCTGTCCGTCCAGCCAAAGAGCCGTGGTCCGAAGCCGATGGAAAAGCGACTGATCTTCAACCCCCTCCAGCGGGCGGCCAGGTAGTGGCCCCACTCGTGGACAAAGATCGAGGCCCCGAAGAAGAGGACGACCATTGCGAGGGCGAGGGGGTTCGCAAGGATACGGAGGATGATTTCGACGGACATGAAAATTTGAAAAGTTTAGCGAACGCTTCCACGGACGAGGCCGGATGTGAATGCCAAGGCGCATTCCCGTGCTTCGGAGTCTGCGTTCAGGAGGCCTTCAAGGTCTGGAGCGTCGGAGGCCCCGACTTCTTCCAGAGTATGCTCAATCACCTCCGGGATCGCTGTATAGGGAAGTTCGTTCTGCAGGAACTGGTCGACGGCAATTTCATTGGCCGCATTGAAGATTGCGGGAGCGGCACCGCCGGCGGTCAAGGCTTCCCTTGCCAGACGGAGGCACGGATAGCGGCCGAGGTCGACAGGATGGAAATCGAGGCGAAGGGGCTGTGAGGTGTCGAGACGGGCCTCTCCGCCGGGTGCGCGTTCCGGGTAAAGGAGGGCATGCTGAATAGCGAAGGTCATGGATGGGGGGCACATCTGGGCGATGTGGGAGCCGTCAATGAACTCGACCATTCCATGGACGATGCTCTGTGGATGAAGAACGACATCCAGTCTTTCGGATGGAATATCGAAGAGCCAACGGGCCTCGATGAGCTCCAGGCCTTTGTTTGCCATGGTCGCACTGTCGACGGTGACCTTCGGTCCCATGCTCCAGGTGGGATGCTGGAGGGCATCGGATGGCATTACATTCTTGAGTGCCGAGGCAGGCCAGTCTCGAAAAGCGCCTCCGGAGGCGGTCAGAATCAACCGTTGAACGGATCGCCCGGCCGGCTGACCGTTCAGGCATTGGAAGAGTGCGTTGTGTTCGCTGTCGACGGGGATGATCTGTCCGGAGCCATTTCGGGCTGCGGCCATGACAATCTCCCCGCCAAGAACGAGGACTTCCTTACTTGCCAAGGCGAGCGTCTTCCCGGCGGCCAGCGCCGCTAGGGCGGGTCGGAGTCCAACAGTTCCTGTCGCTGCCAAAAGCACGACATCCGCGTCATTCAGGGTGGCCAGTTCGATGAGTCCATCCACGCCGCTTTCCTGAAAGAGGCAGGTGTGCTTTACATCAAATTCTGTGGCAATGGCGGCCAGCCCGGCGGTATTCCTGTCAGCGGCAATGCCTATCAGCTTCAGCTTCCCCGGGTGGCGGCGGATAACCTCCAAGGTGCTGGACCCAATGGAGCCGGTCGCCCCGATCAATACAATTCGCTTCATGACGGGGTCAGAAGCCACCGAGCATCTTGCTCAAGACAAGAAAGCCCACGGGAGCGGCCAGGAGGAGGCTGTCGGTTAGGTCGAAGACCCCGCCGAGGCCTGGGAGGAGGTTGCCCGAATCCTTTACACCGGCTGAACGCTTCAAGGCGGATTCAAAGAGATCGGCCATAATGGAAGCGACCGCGATGGGGAGTGCGGCCCAGATAGCAAACAATGGGGTAAAGGCTGCTGGCAAATAGCGGCTGAAGAGCAATTGAAAGAGCAGGCTGACCAACGCCGAAACAAGGACGCCCCCGACCACACCTTCCCAGGTCTTCTTTGGACTGAGGAGCGGTGAAAACGCGTGACGACCAAATTTCAACCCGACCAGAAGCGCACCGACATCGGTGAACTTTGCGGTGGCGATAACCCAAACCGCCAGGAGCAAGTGCCCGGAGCCAAGGATTGGCAGGAAAAAGCCAAGCATGAGCGGGATCATCAACCCGGCCGCAGTGGAGGAAAAGACCGGCAGGGAGTCAGAGGGGTCGCTACGTGAAAGGGTTCCTACAATCAAGAGGCCGGAGGCAATTGCCAGCCCACCGAGTGGGTGGAGCCCCAGTTCGGGGAGATAAGCAAAGCCTGTCAGAAAAAAGAACCCCGCCACCAAGCCCAGGATCCACTGCGGGCGACTTCCGCACCGCTCCATCATTTTGTAGGCCTCCCACTGGGTGAGAAGCGCGGCGACGGTGAGGATGAGAACAGCCCCGTGTTGTCCCAGCAGTGCCAGGCATCCGATCAGGAGGGTCCATAGCACCAGCGTGCTGATTATTCGGTGGGTCATGCGGAATGGGGGGTGAAGGAAACCTGCTGAACTTGTTCGCCGGTCTTTCCGAACCGGCGTTCCCGCCTCTGGTAATCCAGAAGGGCGGCATGAAAATCTTCGGGTCCGAAATCGGGCCAGTATTTAGGCGAGAAGTAGTATTCTGCGTAGGCGCTCTGCAGGAGGAGGAAATTGCTGATCCGCGACTCGCCGGAAGTGCGGATCACCAGATCGGGATCGGGCATTCCTGCGGTGTACAAGTAGCTGCTGGCCTTCTCCCAATCGAGGCTACTGGGCGATTCATGTCCCTCCCTGACGGCCTCTGCATAGGCTTTCATCGCATCGATCACTTCTGTTCGCGATCCATAATTGAGCGCCAGAGCCAGAGTCCGTTCCTTGAAGTGCGCGGTTTCTGCCACCGAGCGCTCCAGCAAGCCTGAAATACCTCCGGGGAGTTCGGCCGTGCGGCCCAGCACCCGAAGGCGTATCTCCTGCTGCTTCAGTTCCTTCAGCTGCTCCTTCAGAAATCGTTCGAGCAATCGCATCAAGGCGGTGACTTCTGTCCGGGGTCGATTCCAATTCTCCACCGAGAAGGCAAACAAGGTCAGGTAGCGCAGATCCGCCGCCCGCGCGGCCTTGATGATTTGCTTCACGTTCTCCACACCCTGGCGGTGGCCTTCGTTACGCGGCAGGCCACGCGCCTGAGCCCAGCGCCCGTTCCCGTCCATGATGATGGCAACATGCTGAAGATGCCCCCGCCCTTGGCCTGCCATTTCTGCCGATTCCTCTTCGCTCATTCTCTCCAAAGCCATGACCAAAGCCCAAAGGCATCACCAGATCAATCGTGAAGTCCTAGCCCAGGTGCTGTCGTAGAAAAGCTCCCGTCGCTTCGAGGATAAAGCGCCGTTGGAGACGGTTGTCACCGGTGACGCCATGCCCGATGTTTTCCACCACTTCAACATGAGCTGGAGCTCCGTGGGCCTTCCAGGCTGCTTCACCCAGATAGGCCTGCCGGGCATGGACAACGGGGTCCTGGCGTCCGTAGACAAAAAGGGCGGGGGGCAGGCCGTTCTTAACATGGGTGAGGGCGCTTGCTTGGTGGTAGAGTGTGGGGTTGGTGCTGTAGGTCGCACCGAGCAATGCCCCTTCAGAGCCAGGACGTTCACCGTTGTCGAACCAGCGGGCGACCAGATCGAGAGGACCCCAGTAGGCGACCAGGGCCGCAGGGGGCGCCATGTCTTTCATGAAGGCAGCCAGTACGGGATTTCTCACCGCGAGGTGGGCGGCGAGCAGGCAACCGGCTGATTCGCCCGCCAAGATGATGCGTTCGGGATCTGCACCGAGTTCCGGAGCCTTGGTCTGGAACCATCGCCAGGCAGTGAGGGCGTCCTCCAATACGCCAGGATAACTCGGTTGCTGCGGTGAAGCCAGACGGTAGGAGGCGGATACGGTTGTTATCCCAAAGGCGAGCGCCAGGTATTTGGCGATGGCTCCGCAGCCATTTGGATTGCCCCCCTGGTAACCACCGCCGTGGAAAGTGAGCAGTCCTGGACGGCGTTGCGCCGGGCGTTCCTCCGGGCGGAAGATCGTCGCGTGCAAACGGCCGTCCGCGCAGGCGCTTCTCACGTCTACATCAAAGGTGATTTCCACTCCCGGACACGGGTCGTGTCCCTGTCCATCGAGGATGGCATCGAGTTGTTCAGGGCGGATACGGTTTTGAGGTGGCGGTTCGAAGGATTCAGGCACACCCGAGTGGAGAACGTCTTTCGGGTGGGGTCAAATCGCTTTGTTCCTCGAATGCAAATGCACGGGGTCGAAATCACTCAACCGAAGGTTCAGGGATCCTCGTAGCCGCTTTCGCCAAAAAGTGGACTTCAACCCGCGCGGAATTGGCCGGGCGCATTTCCCTCGGATCTTTGGCAAGGGAAACTACCCAAAAATAAAACTTTCATTATTCAAAGTAAAAACCTTGATTAATCTTATTAACTCTTTGAAAAAGGAGAAATGATTCGACGGCATTGGTTTTTTATGGGCTTGGGGGTATTCGGGGGTTCGTTTGCGAGTGGGGGCGATCTGGCTGGCTGGGCGACTGAATTTTCTGTGGGGTGGGAATCGCGTTATGTTTCTGAGGGTCGAGAGGAGTTTGTTGACGGGGGCCTTGCAACTCTGGAGCTTGCGATGGCTTGGAACTCATTCAGCTTTGGGGTCTGGTCGGGTTTTGGAACCCGCGTGGACGACGAAGAGTTCAACCTTACGCTTTCCTATGGGGAAGGATGGCGGGGGCTGGCTTGGGAGATGGGTTACACGCGCCTTGAGCTTGGCACTGAAGGGTCGGACGATGAGTTCTTCTTTGGTGGAGAGCTCTCGTTTTGGGGCGGGTTTGTTTTGGGTGTCGGGGTTGTTTACGCTGTTGGGGCGGGGGGCACCTTTGTCAGTTGTGAACTGGTTCATCGCTACCGATGCCTTGGGGACCGTCTGTTATTCCAGCCCGGTCTCTTGGCGGGGTTCGATTTGGGTTATCGGACGGCGGTGCACGACGGGTTGAACCATCTGGAGGTGGGGCTGGAGGTGGCGCTCTCGGTGACAGATCGGGTTCTGTTCTGCTGTTTTTTCAAACACAGCTTCGCGCAGACCGATGTGCGGCGAGAAGGGCGGGGCGGCGTGAGCTGGGCAGGAGCGAGCCTCAGAACAAGCTTTTAGAGCCGTATTCCCGGGAGTGGATCCCGCAGTACCGATCTGCGTTGCGGAGAAACTTTTGTCTCCGGGGAATCCAAGTCTGCTCAGCCCTTGTAAATATTCACGAGAGTCTGGCCAATGTCGCTGGGGGTGGGGGCGACGGCGATGCCGGCATCCTTGAGGGCCTTGATCTTGGCGTCGGCGCTCCCACTGCCGCCGCTGACGATGGCACCGGCATGGCCCATTCGTCGGCCTGGAGGGGCTGTGGTCCCCGCGATGAAGGCCGCGACGGGTTTGCGCACATGTTCTTTGATGTAGGCGGCGGCTTCCTCTTCGGCAGTTCCTCCGATTTCGCCGATCATGATGATCGCTTCGGTGTCGGGGTCTTTGTTGAAGAGTCGAAGGGCATCGGTATGGCTGGTGCCATTAATGGGGTCGCCGCCGATCCCGATGCACGTGCTCTGGCCGAGTCCGAGTTGTGTAAGTTGGTAAACGGCTTCGTAAGTGAGGGTTCCGGAGCGGCTGACGACACCGACTTTTCCGGGGGTGGCGATGTAGCCCGGCATAATGCCGATGTTGCATGCGCCGGGAGTCATGATGCCGGGGCAATTGGGACCGATGAGGCGTGATTTGGATTTGCTGAGGGCATCTTTTACGATGGCCATGTCGCGCACGGGAATGCCTTCGGTGATACAGATGATGAGCTCAATGCCTGCATCAATCGCCTCGAGAATAGAGTCAGCGGCAAAGGGCGGGGGCACAAAGATAACGCTGGTATTGGCCCCTTCCTTCTCGACTGCTTCTGCAACCGTGTTGAAGACCGGGATCTTCTCCTCGAAGCGTTGGCCACCTTTACCAGGGGTGACGGCGGCAACGTAATTCGTGCCATATTCGATGTTCTTCTGTGCGTGAAGGCTACCGAAGGTCCCGGTGATACCCTGGCCGACGACGCGTGTGTGTTTGCCTACGAGAACTGACATTTGAGAATCGCTTTTCTGAAAGGTGAAGAAAACAGAGTTGGCCAATTTAGGCAGAACGGACTTTGGAAACGAGGGAGACGACCTTTTCGGCGGCATCCTTCAGGCTGTCGGCAGAAGTAATGGCGAGGCCGCTTTCGGCGAGGATCTTCTTGCCTTCTTCGACCTCATTACCTTCGAGACGAACAACGAGCGGCACGTTGATGGAGACGTTGCGGGCGGCACCGATGATGCCGTTGGCAATCTTCCGGCAACTCATGATGCCGCCGAAAATATTGACGAGGATGCCTTCCACTTGCTTGTCGCTGAGAATAATTCGAAAGGCTTCGGTGACCGCTTCCTCGCTGGCCCCACCGCCGACGTCGAGAAAGTTTGCGGGGTTTCCGCCGAAGTGTTTGATGATATCCATGGTCGCCATGGCGAGGCCGGCTCCATTGACCAAACACGCGATATTGCCATCGAGAGCGATGTAGCTCAGGCCAAACCTGGAGGCTTCGATCTCGCGCTCATCCTCTTCATCGAGGTCGCGCAGTTCACGGATATCGGGATTTCGGAAGAGGGCGTTTTCGTCGAAGCTGACCTTGGCGTCGAGGGCGAGGAGTTGCCCCTCGGGTGTGCGGACGAGCGGATTGATTTCCACCATGCTGGCGTCCTTCTCCCAATACATGCGGTAGAGGCCGGTCAGGAGTTGATCGAGCTGCTTGAGTTCCTCTTTTTTCGAGAATCCGAGACCAAAGGCGATCTTTCGCTTATGGAAGGACTGCAGCCCCATGGCAGGATCGATGATGACCTGAGTGATCTTCTCGGGGGTCTCCTCCGCGACGGTTTCGATGTCTACGCCTCCCTCGGTGGAGGCGATGATGACCGGTCGGGAGGTGGTGCGATCGAGGAGGATGGCGAGGTAGTATTCCTTTTCGATATCACAGGGCTCGGTGAAGTAGAGCGTCTTCACCGTGCGCCCCGCCTCGCCGGTCTGATGGGTAACGAGGACATTATCAAGCATACGGTTGGCCGCTTCGCGGGCTGAGGCCTTGTCAGGACACACCTTCACGCCACCTTTGTAGCCGTCTTTGAACGTGCCCTTACCGCGACCACCGGCGTGGATTTGGGCTTTGACAACGACAGCGCCGTCAAAGGCATCAAGGGCGTGATCGATTTCAGCTTTGCTGCGGACTGCGTGTCCTTTGGCAACCGGAATGCCGAATTCGGCAAAGAGGGCTTTAGCCTGATACTCGTGAATATTCATACAACAATCGTTCGGAAAGTGGCGTCACTACGCGCTGGTTCGAAGTTAAGGACAACCCCGAGTGTCAACGCAAGAATGGATGGCGCTCAGGGAGAAACAACCCCGACAGCGTTCAGAGCCGATGCCTGGGCCGCAATCAATTCAGTAATTCCCTTTTGTCCAAGTTCGATGAGCCCATTGCATTCTTCGCGGCTAAAAGTCGCTTCCTCTCCTGAAGCCTGAAGCTCAACGAAGCGCCCGCTGCGGGTCATGACGATGTTGGCGTCGACCGAGGCGTCGCGATCTTCCTCATAACAGAGGTCGAGAAGGGGGCGGCCGTTGAAGATGCCAACGCTCACGGCGGCGACGGGCTCGGCAAAGGGGTTCTCCTTCAGGCGACCTTCTGCGATGGCTTGGGCAATGGCAATCTGAGCCGCGACATAGGCCCCCGTGATAGACGCTGTCCGCGTGCCGCCATCGGCCTGGAGCACATCGCAGTCGATCCAAAGGGTGTAACCCGGAAGCTTCGCCAGGTCGGCCACGGCTCGAAGGCTGCGGCCGATGAGGCGCTGGATCTCGACGGTGCGGCCGTCCAGTTTGCCGCGATTGATGTCTCGCTGCTTCCGGCTGTGGGTGGCGTACGGAAGCATGCTGTATTCAGCCGTCATCCATCCCCCTTCGACATTTTGTTCCCGCATCCAGCGAGGAACATTGGCTTCGAGCGTGGCGGCGCAGATGACCTGGGTCTTTCCAAAACGGATCAGGGCAGAACCGCTGGCGTGCGGAGCAATGCCAGGCTCGATTGTGATTGTGCGCAGCGAATCAAAAGTGCGCCCGTCGGGACGAAGGGTGGTTTCCATATCCATACACCGTAGCGGAGCCGATCCGGCAAATGCACGCGAAAAGCATG
>CAYOIB010000088.1:0-11224 GCA_964403935.1 uncultured Puniceicoccaceae bacterium
TTACACATTAGCATTGGCCGTCAAGATAATATATCTCTGAGAAAAATTCTTTTGTAGTTGCGTTTAGAGAAAAGGCATTAGGGAATCGGGCCTTTGGATATGGCGACGACTGGGCGTAAGCGCACTCCGATGATGGATCAGTATTTGTCGGTTCGGAGGGAGCTTCCACCGAACTGCATCCTGTTGTTCAGGCTGGGGGATTTTTACGAGATGTTCGATGAGGACGCGCGGGAGGGCGCGCCGATACTTGGGATTGCGTTAACCCAGCGGAATGGTCAGCCGATGGCGGGCCTGCCTTACCATGCAGCGGATAGTTATATTCAAAAATTGCTTGCGGCAGGAAAGAAGGTGGCGATCTGCGAACAGGTGGAAACGCCTCGTCCGGGTCAGCTTGTGAAGCGTTCCCTCACTCGAATCTTGACGGCTGGGACGACACTGGAGGATCACCAGCAGGATTCGCGACGCCCTCAATATCTGCTGGCTTTGGACTTCCGCGGGAAGAAGGGCGGGGTTGTGGCCGCCTGGCTGGACTTGAGTACCGGGGATTTTGCGGTGGCGCATGAACCCGCGGCGGACAATCTCCTGAGTGCGCTGACCTCTCTGGATCCTCGGGAGATTATTGTGCCGGAAGGAGCTCCCCAACTTTGGCGGGATGCCGGGGTCGATGAAGCAACGCTTCGCTCCCTCGATCCACTGCTCTCGAGCCGCCCGATTTCTGAGCTTCCGGGCTTTCATTTCGACGTTCTGGAAGGATCCAGGGCGGTGATGGATATCCTTGGGGTGATAAACCTCGAGGGTTTCGGTCTTCCAAAGGATCACTCTGGCTTGGGTCCCGCCGGGGCGCTTCTGGCGTATGCAACAGAAACCCTGCGGGAACGCCCGGAGAACCTCTTTCGGATCCGATCTTACCGAGCGAAAGAGACCCTCCTGCTCGATCCGGCAACACAACGAAATCTGGAGATTTTCCGATCCTCGGCAAACACCCGGGAGGGTTCACTGCTTGCGGCGATGGATCGATGTGTCACGTCTCCGGGATCCCGCCTTCTGGAGTCCTATCTGGCGGCTCCAGTGCTGGATCTCAGGGTGATTCAACGTCGGCAGCGTTGCATCGGCGAGCTTCTGGAAGCGCCGGCCGTGGCTGGTGAGATTCAGGACTATCTCCGCTGTGTCCGGGATATTCCCCGCGTATTGTCCCGGCTTCGCAATCGTCTCCGGAATCCCAGGGAAATTGGTGCCATTCGGGATACGCTGCAGCAACTTCCATCCCTGAAGGCCGCGCTTTCGGCGTATGAGGGCCCTGAACTGACGGCCCTCTCCCACGGCATCAGAGAATTCGGTGAGCTGTCCGCTCTCCTTGAACGCGGATTGGCTGAGGAACTTCCCCATCAACTTCAGGAAGGTGGGTATATCGCGGACGGCTATGATGAAGAGCTTGATCACCTCCGATCGCTAACACGCGACTCCAAGGCCTGGATCTCGAAACTGGAGGCGGACGAAGCAGCGCGAACGGGAATCCGAAAGCTGAAGATCCGGTTCAACAATACTTTTGGCTACTTTATCGAGGTAACGAAGCCCAACCTCCATCTTGTTCCGGAGGACTATATCCGACGGCAGACAACGGTGAATTCCGAGCGCTTCTATACGGCGGCGCTGAAGGAAAAGGAAAAGGAGATCCTGCATGCCGACGAGAGGTCCATCGTGCGGGAGGAGAGGCTCTTCAGAGAGATTGTGGAGAAAGTTCTCGAAGAAGGTGAAGCGCTCGAGAAGACGGCTGAAGCGCTCGCCGAACTCGACCTCTTCATTGGATGGTCCGTTCTGGCACGGGAGTGGGACTACTGCCAACCGGAGCTCGACGAAAGCGGCGACCTCCAGATTAAGGGAGGCCGGCATCCGGTGGTGGAGCAAACAATGAGAACGAGTCGGCAGAAGGGGGTTCCCGGAGACCACGACTTTGTTCCAAACGACACAGAGCTCCGGGCTTCTTCCGAACAAATCGCGGTCATCACCGGCCCGAACATGGCGGGCAAGAGCACCTACATCCGGCAGGTGGCCTTGATCACGTTAATGGCTCACGTCGGCGCATGGGTTCCGGCAAAGCGTTGCCGGATAGGCTTGGTTGATCGCGTTTTTTCTCGGGTTGGTGCCAGCGACGAACTCGCCCGGGGCAATTCCACCTTCATGGTGGAGATGAACGAGACGGCCAATATTCTCAACAACTTCACGGATCGAAGCCTCATTATTCTCGATGAGATCGGGAGAGGAACCAGCACCTATGACGGCCTCAGCATCGCTTGGGCTGTCGTTGAGCATCTGCATGGATCCGGCCCTGCCGGTCCGAGAACGCTCTTCGCGACTCATTACCACGAGATCACACAGATCGACCAAAAGCTGGACCGGGTGAGAAACTTCTGTGTGGCGGTCAAAGAGTGGAATGATCGGATCGTTTTCGTACGACAAGTGGTTCCGGGGGCAGCCGATCGCAGCTATGGCATCCAGGTGGCTCGTCTGGCGGGGCTTCCACAAAGCGTCATAACACGGGCGAAAACAATCCTGGCGAAGCTCGAAGGTGACGACTCCTCCCACAATCTCCTCCGACTGAACCTGAAGGACCGGAAATCGCGCGAGGCTCGCGGTGAGGACCCGGGGCAGTTGGAAATGTTTTGAAGTGGTTGCACCAACCTCTTTCTAGAATAGAGACTGTCCCAGAGTCTCAATCGATTGATGCCCAATATCTTAGGTGGTGCTCAATTAGCTTAAAAACACTGAATTTTGGTGATTTCCCCAAAATTGAGCTTCTATAATTTTCAAGCCTCAACAGAATACACTGCATTCTATCATTTTGCCGGGTTCCGGGCAATCTGGCAATTTGCGCTCACCACCGCATCAATACAGCATGTGGAGCAAATTCACAAAAATGGTGGAATGCTTTCTGGAAAATTCCGGTCTTTGGGACAGCCTCTAGAATAGCAGAAGGACGACCACCAGACTAACTGGGCTCAAGAGCGTGCTGAGCGCGACGGAGCCGGAGGCAATGCCTTCGTTGCCGCCCATCTTCACCGCCAGAACATAGGATGCCGCCGCAGTCGGGGCAGCGGCGAAGACCATCAGGATCCGGGCGTGCATCGGGTCAGCTCCAAACAGGTGGACCGCCCCGGACATAAAGAGCGGCAGCAAGGCGACCTTAGTCACAGTAGCCAGTCCAATCGCGGAACGATTACCGCGAATCGATACCATTGTCAGGCTTCCCCCGATACACAGCAGGGCTCCCGGAATCGAGAACCCTCCCAGCGTATCCAGTGTTCGGGCGATTGTTGGAGGCAAAGGCCCAATAGCCAAATTGAGCGTCAGCCCGATGGCCCCAGCCAGCAACAAGGGATTTGTGACCAAACGCCTCCCCAGCAATGCCGCAGCCTCCGGACCCATATTTGCCTGACTTGCCTGCAAGGCCAAGACTGAGAATACATTATAGAAAATCATCGTTGGTCCGAAAACCAACAGGGCAATGGCAATGAGTTCAGCCTGCTCTGCATTCGGAAGATTGCTGAAAGAATAGACCAAAACGGGAATGCCGACGAAGGCCAAATTCCCCCGAAATGAAGCTTGGGCGACAGTGCCAACATCTGCCCGTCGCAACCCCAGCCATGCACTCACGGCGGATGCGAAGACCAAGGCACCCAATGATGCGAGGAAGAATATCCCACAGAGCTTCAGGAGAACAGCACCGGCAAACGATGCCGAGCTCAGCTTCTCAATGACCAAAGCCGGCAGAGCGATCCAGTAGACCAGTGCATTCAAGCCGTCCATCACGGCCTTATTCATGAACTTAAAATAAGCCAGCCCCGCGCCGAGACAAAGAATCAGAACTATCGGAAGGACCGTGCCAAGCGCTTCGGTCACATCAAATCCTCCGGTTGCCCTCGCCCAACCGTGGGCGCTTTGGTGGAAGCATTTTGGTCATTCGCTGTGAACTCGGGCGCATGGGTTTGCGCGAGCGCAACAGCAAGAATCCGGTCAAAGTCAAGAGCCCGCAGAGGCCGACAAACCAATCACCAAAACGGACATAAGGCGTGAGCTTTCCCGCCAGATACGGGCTGCGGCCAATGGTTGCGACCTGGGTTCCCTGAAAATAGACAGATCCGGTGGGACCTGTCATGACATGACGAATCCCCCCATATTCATCGATCCATCCGCTCCACCCTGCGTTCCCCACCCGAATTACGGGGCGTCGCGTTTCGACAGCGCGCAAGACTGAGTGGGCAGCGTGCTGATAAGCACCGGCCTCCTCGCCAAACCAGGCATTATTGGTTGCAACAAAGAGGATATCCGCACCGGCCTTGACGCTCTCCCGAGCCAAGCTCGAAAAAATATCCTCGAAGCAAATAAGAGAACCGATCCTAAAAACGGACCCTTGTACATCCAGAGGAAGCACCTGGACCTCGCGCCCCGGATGGAAGACGCCGGGCAGAGGAACCACCTTATCGAGAAATGGCATCAAGCCGGTAAACGGAATATACTCTCCGAAAGGGACCAGTCGTCGCTTTGAATAATACTGCGGTCTCAATCCTAAATCGGGGTGAACTACGAATACGCTATTGAACCATTGGGCCGCGTCATCAGTCTCTTCGCCCACGACCGCGATATTCCCCATTAAAATCACCCGATCGAGACTGGATGCCAGATCCTCAACCCACTGCTGCATCATCGCGTTGCCCAGAACCGGATAAGGTGTGGGGGCTTCCGGCCAGAGGATCACATCGGCATCCAGATAAGTGCTCATGCGAGACAGCCGGGCAAGGTCTTCCAGCACGTTCCGGGCATGAGTGGCCTCCCACTTTTCCGACGGGGCTACATTTGGCTGCACAAAGCCGACGGAGAAAGCCTCTACCGCTTCACCCCTCTGCCCGCCCAGATGCAAGCCAGCAAAGACCGCGAGCACCAGCAGGCACATAGCGGTATAAAACTCCGGATTGAGGCGTGTATACCACCGCCCCCGCTCCTGGGTCACGAACTGTACGACGTAGAAAACAATCGCAAAGTTGAAAAACACCAAGAGGAACGAAATGCCCCAGGCTCCGGTGACTGAAGCCATTTGAAGAAGCATCGGACGCTCCCACTGACTGGCCGCGAGGGGCAGCCACGGAAACCCTGTCAGGATCCATCCACGGACCCATTCCAAGACCACCCACAAGCCGGCCAAGCCCAGCAACGCGATCAATCGATGCGGCTTTGGAAGACCCCAGGTCCGGGGAAACACCCAATTCAGGGCGAGGGCCCAAACCATAAGGAAGAGTCCGAGGACTGCGGAGAGGAGGAAGGTAAGGGATGTCCCGATCAACAACGGGGCGGGCAATCCGGTGGTCGCGGTGAAATGACGTAACCAGAAAATGCTGGCAAACCAGGACCCCAAGCCTGAAGCGAAGGCAATGATAGCAACCTGCCGGCAGGTCGGCTGGACCACCAGAATCCAGGCTATCAAAGGAATCGCCCAAACGTAGGCGGCTTCCGCCAGATTCAGGGGCGGGAAGGCGGAGAACAAGCCGAAGGCGGAAGCACCACCGGCCAAGACAGCAATCAACCACCAGACCCACGGATTCCGGGCAGCTGGAAACCAGCGCTCAATCACTGGCACAGTTCCAAGCTCGGATGCATCCATCACACAGGCGTCGTCCACTATTTGGAGACCAACTGCCAGCCCTCTTCCTTGACCATCTTCTCGGCCTTCTTCCACTTCATGCTCAGGCTTTCTGTTCCGCGACGAATTGTAACGGTATCATTCCGTTTGGGTTCGTTATCCACGTGAACAGGTTTGCGCTCAATCTTAGGCAGTTGAATATCGCGCCGGGTGGATGAGGGCGCTGCTGGGCCACTGCCGGTTGGGGCGCTGGCGAGCGCGGCCTTTCCGGCTGCACTTTGGTCGCCATCCGGGTCAGAAGGACCCGAAGTCTTTGCGCGGCTCTGCATGCGCAGCATCAACTCATCAAATGCACGGAGATTCGTCACGCTGCGGAAAATGCCGGAACAGATCTCCGAACGCACCTGATTCATCATCTGTTCGAAGTAGACAAACGCTTCGTTCTTATACTCCACAAGTGGGTCCTTCTGGCCATAACCGCGGAGCCCCACGCTCTGCCTGAGATCTTCCATCTCGGTGAGCAAGTTCTGGTAGTTCCGGTCAATGCAGCTGATAATAACAAACCGTTCCAGCTTGATGAGAGCCTCGGGATCCTCGGCATTCTCCTTCACCTTATAGGCCTCACGGACCTTTTCGAGTACGAGCGTGCGCACGGCATCGGCGTCTTTGCCCTTCAGATCCTCGACCTTTACGATGACGGGGAATGTCTGGCTGGCCCAGGAGGCAAACTGCTCGCCCTCCTCGCCCCCTTCCGACGCCCTTCCCACACCGAATTCATCAATTTTTGCATCGATCTCCTCTGAGATCAGTTCGAAGATTATCTCGCGAGGTTCATCCGACGAGAGGGCATCGTTACGGAGGCCATAAATGACTTCGCGCTGTCGGGAGCCCACATCATCATATTGGAGGAGACGACGGCGGGTGGAATAGTGGTGCTGCTCGACTGTCTTCTGGGCGCGCTCGATCATCGGATTCAGCCAGCGGTGCTCAAGCGGCTCTCCTTCTTCAAAGGAACTTTCCAGAAGTTTGCCTGCACTGCCCTGACTGTAGAGCCGCATCAACTCGTCCTCGAGCGAGAGGAAGAAGCGGGTCTGGCCGGGGTCGCCCTGTCGCGCACAACGGCCCCGCAACTGGCGATCGATTCGGCGGGAGGTGTGACGTTCCGTACCGATCACGTAGAGGCCACCGGTGTCGTCGATGCCCTCGCCCAGTTTGATGTCGGTTCCCCGACCGGCCATGTTGGTGGCAATGGTGACAGCTCCACGCTGGCCCGCGCGCGCCACGATATCGGCCTCCTGAGCGTGGAACTTCGCATTGAGGACGCTGTGGGTAATGTTCTTGCGCCGGAGCATACGGCCGAGCAATTCCGAGGCGTCGACCGAAACTGTGCCGACGAGACAAGGCTGACCCCGTTTATGGGCGGCTTCAACCTCCTCGACAACAGCGTTGTACTTCTCGCGCCGAGTCTTGTAGATGATATCGTTATGATCGATCCGAATGCACGGCTTATTGGTCGGAATGACCATCACCGTGAGATTGTAGATATCCTTGAACTCGTTAGCCTCGGTTTCGGCGGTGCCGGTCATACCGGCAAGTTTGTCGTAATTACGGAAATAGTTCTGAAGTGTGATCGTGGCGTAGGTTTTGGACTCCTTCTCGATCTTGACGTTTTCCTTTGCTTCGACCGCTTGGTGAAGCCCATCCGACCAGCGGCGGCCCGGCATCACACGCCCGGTGTTTTCGTCGACGATCATAACCTTGCCGTCCTGGACAACGTATTCCACGTCACGTTCGTAAAGGCTGTAGGCGCGCAGCAACTGGCCAATGCAGTGGATATCTTCGCTGGCCTTCTCAAAGCCGGTTTGCGCCTCTGCCTTGAGTTTGGCTTTCTCCTTCGGGTCCAGATCCGCCCGGCTGTCCACTTCCATGAAATAGGTCGGAAGATCGGGCAGAACAAAGGCGTCGGGGTCATCAGGCCGCAAGAGCTCACGCCCCTTGTCGGTCAGATCGCTGCTGCGTTGTTTCTCATCGAGCGTGAAGTAGAGTTCTTCTTTAAGAGCATAACGCTGGTTCTTGTTGTATTCGCCTGCCATCTCCAGGTCGAAAGCGTCATATGCCTTGCGAACAGAACCCTGCTCAAGCAGGCGCAGCAATACCTTGTTCTTCGGCATGCCCTGCTTCACTTGCCACATCCGGACGAAAGGATCGATCACCTCGGAGGCCTCGGGCAGCGGTAGCGCGGCCTCGCCCTTCTTGATGCGGTCCCTGTTCTCACGGGTGATCTGTGCGATGCTCTTCTGAATTCGCTCGGCTTCGGCCGCCTCTTCCTTCCGGACTTCATCCGACTTATCGAGTTCCGCCTTGGCTTCGGAAATGAGGCGATTGCAAAGCTGGGTCTGATGCCGAACCAGCTTTTCAATAGCTGGCTTGAGTTCGACGTAGGGTGCGACGGTGTCCGTCTGAACAGGACCGGAGATGATCAGAGGGGTGCGGGCCTCATCGACAAGAATCGAGTCAACCTCGTCGACAATACAGAAGAAATGCTCCCGCTGGACTTGCTGCGCGCGGGTGGTGGCCATGCCATTGTCACGGAGGTAGTCAAAGCCGAACTCGCTGGCGGTCCCGTAGGTGATGTCGCAATTATAGGCCGCCCGCTTTTCTTCGGGGGGCTGCATATTCCGGATGACGCCAACAGTGAGCCCGAGAAAGCGATAGAGGTGCCCCATCCACTCGGCGTCACGTTGTGCCAGGTATTCATTGACGGTAACGAGCTGAGCACCGTATCCGGCCAAGGCGTTGAGATAGAGCGGCAGGGTGGCGACGAGGGTCTTCCCTTCCCCTGTGGCCATCTCCGCGATCATGCTTTGGTGAAGGGCCATGCCGCCCATGAGCTGAACGTCGTAGTGGACCATGTTCCACACGCCTTTGGTGCCAACGAATTCGATCTCCTGACCGCATAGACGCCGCGCTCCGTTCTTCACGACGGCAAAGGCTTCCGGCAGGAGATCATCCAGCGACTCGCCCTTCTTGAAGCGTTGGCGAAACTCCTCGGTCTTGCCCTGCAAGGCCTCATCGGAAAGTGCCTGATAACTGACCTCGAGCTCGTTGATCTTCCGAATCTGAGCCTGGGCCTTCTTATAAAACTTTCGGTAATGGCTTCCGGACAAGCGCTTGAAAAACTTCTGAAACATGATGATACAGGGGGGGACGTCACTCAGGGCCGAACGTGTTTCGACACGGGGGCACAGGCGTACGGGCAGTCGACCCCGACCTCACCCGACAGGGGCGCGCGGGCTGTTGCGGCTACTTCAGCACGACGGTACAAATGCGACATTTACGTTAAGGTAAAAACAGCGAGCCAAGAACATGCAAGCACTCATGGCAAGCTCGCTCGATCCGACCGGATTTGACAGAAAAAAAAGCCTCCAGGAGGCTTTCCGGGAGGCTTTCAAAACAAATCTCTGATTTGGTTACTTCAGCCTATCATACCCGCCGGTGTCGATCTTCGTCACCACCGCATAGCTGATCTCGCGCTCCCGGCTGATGGTGCTCTTGGGCGTACCGGCCTTCAACTCCTTCTTGATGGCATCGCGTAATTCGGGAGTGACCTTTGTCCGCCTCCGCTTCTTCCCTTGAGCCGCGCTCCCGGAAAGGCGCACGCCGTATTTGACCATGAGGGCCTTGACGAGGGCGCGTGGCGTTGAATACCCGCTTCTCGTAAACAACTCCTCAAGCTTCTTCTCACCTTCCTTGTTCTGCTTGATCTTGGCTTGAAGCTTCTCCTTTTGACGGGCGAGGCGCGCTTCCTCTTTCTCGATAAGCCGTAGCTCTTCTGTTAGTTCTACAATCATAATAATGAAACAATTAAAGGTAAGAACGAAACGTTAAGTGAATTAAAATTTCAAGTCTTAACTTGAAATGGACACATCGTCACCTTTCCAAGGCACAGGCAAGGCCCTCCATAACTCTCCAACCTGACAACCAGAGAGGGCCCTTCTACATTCAGCCCCACCCAAGCCCAACAGTGAAAAACCTGAAGGCCTCTTGCTTCGGCGGCATTTCCTTTGTAACCTGAAGCATCCAACGCTTATTCGATTACTGAGGCTGCCTGAACAGCCGTATCCCGGGAAAACAAAGTCCCCACAAAGTAAAACGCGCATGTACTCATTTGAAGGAAAGGTCGCTCTTATCACAGGTGCCGGGTCGGGCATTGGCCTGGCGGCAGCACTTCAGCTCGGAAAGAGAGGCGCAAAGATCGCCGCTCTTGGCCGAACGGAAGACAAGGTCAAAGATACTGTCAGGCGTCTGCACCACGCGGGCATCGAGGCTATACCCGTCGTCGCAGATATCAGTGATGTCGAAGCGATGTCCGAGGGATATAAGAAGGTCGACAGGGAATGGGGGCGTCTCGACATCGTCTTTGCCAACGCCGGCATCAACGGTGTGTGGGCACCTTTGGATGAGCTGAAACCTGAGGAGTGGGATCAAACACTCAAAATAAACCTGCGTGGCACCTTTGTCACAGTGAAGCTTGCCCTGCCCCTTTTAAAGGCGAGAGGCGGATCTGTTATCATTACATCTTCTGTCAATGGCACACGAATGTACAGCAATACGGGTGCGAGTGCTTACGCCACCTCAAAGGCAGGACAGGTTGCCTTTGCCAAGATGATCGCGGTGGAGCTCGCGCCACAAGGCATTCGCGTCAACGTCATTTGCCCAGGAGCGATAGAAACAAATATAGATTCAAATACCGAACAGCGGGATTTGGACGAAGTTAAAGTACCAGTCGAGTTTCCCAAAGGTGAGATTCCCCTGACCGGAAAAGAGCCTGGAACGGCGAAACAAGTCGCGGAACTGGTATCATTTCTAGCCTCCGACGCTTCCTCACACATCACAGGGACGGAAGTGTGGATCGACGGAGCCCAGTCCTTACTACAGGGCTAGACGTTAGAGAAGGAAAGGAGCTGTGCCCTCTGAGTCCAATGGCGCTCGGATAAGGGGTGGTATCGCTGGAATTTCTGGAAAGACCTGATCGCCTACAATCTTGTGCGGCTTCAGATGTTGCGTGCGGCAAAGGACTGCGGGGTGGCTATACGCAGCATCTCCTTCAAAGGCGCACTGGACGCGATCATCGCCTTCGCCGCAAACATGCCACGGCGCACGGCAAAAACACTGCGTCGACTCAGCAAAGCACTTCTCAAGGTCATCGGCGAGGATCTGCTGCCCCAACGGACCGGCCGCATCGAACCAAGAGTGCGCAAACGACGCCCGAAACCCTTCCCCCTCATGACCCGCCCAAGGCAGGAACTTCGAGATGCGATTATCGATCTGCAACGCGCATGAGATCTACGGCGACATCCCTTAACCGAGCGCCATTGGCCGCCAAGTGAGGCGGCCCAAAGTATCATCTTTTCAGCGCCCCCCGGCCTCGTCTCTTGCTACCAAAACCTTTGGAAGACGAGCCTCCCGAGACGCTCTCTGCATCGATTTGGAAACCCGATTTGGCTCCAGAGCAACCGAATTTCAGTAATCATGCGGCGAGCCCACCGCAAAAATCCGCTGTCACCACCACGCGTCGACGGTAGTGCCGAC
>CAYOIB010000089.1:0-11103 GCA_964403935.1 uncultured Puniceicoccaceae bacterium
ATTCTCATTTCAAGTGCGCGAGATTCTCAAACCAAGTGCGCGCTTACAGAGCTTCCCTTCACACACCCCACGAGCGAATGCTTTTCGAATCTGGATTGACGCGATGGGACTGAGACTTAATATCAATACTATGATGAAAAAATCGATTCCGAACGTCTCACGGATCCTCCCGTTGCTCGGGCTTGGGCTGCTTCTTCTCGGGGCTATCTCGGCCTCGGCGGAGGAGTTGGTCCTCTATTCCGGGCGCAGTCGGGCGCTGGTCCAGCCGCTTTTGGAGAAATTTGAAGCGGAGACCGGCATCACTGTGCGAACCCGTTTTGGCGGAACGCCGCAACTGGCTCTGGCTCTGCAACAGGAGGGCCGCCGCTCCCAAGCTGACCTCTTCTGGGCTCAGGATGCCGGGGCCTTGGGTAGCGTCAGTGGACTCCTGCAAAAACTTTCAGAGGATCTGCTCAAGCAGGTCGACGGTTCGATTCGGCACCCGGAGGGGTTATGGATTGCAACGAGTGGCCGCGCGCGGGTGCTTGCCTATTCCTCCGCTCGTGTGGATGAAGCGGAGCTTCCTGAGACACTGGATGGGTTGACGGATGCCCGATGGAAAGGGCGCATCGGATGGGCTCCGACCAACGGATCCTTTCAAAGCTTTATCACGGCAATGCGTCTGACCTTTGGCAATGAAAAGACACGGGCGTGGCTGGCGGCGGTGAAGGCAAATGAAGCAAAAAACTATTCGAATAACTCATCGCTTCTTCAGGGGCTGGCGGCTGGCGAGATCGATCTGGCCCTGACAAATCATTATTATCTCTATCGCATGCTTGAGCGGGATAAGAACTTTCCTGTAAAGCAGACCTTTTTCGAGGCTGGATCGCCTGGAAACCTGGTGAATTTCTCTGGTATCGGAATGCTGCGTACGACCACGAATTCGGAGGCTGCGGAACTATTGATCGCTTTTCTTCTCAGCGAGACCGGCCAGTCCTATTTCACCGAAGCGGTCTTTGAATACCCAGTGAAGAATGAAATAAAAGGGAACACCGATATGATTCGCTTTTCGGAGCTGCAGAAGCTCAGCCCCGACATTTCTCTCGACCGTCTTGAAGACCTCACCGGCACGATCCAACTGCTGCGCGAAGTCGATTTGCTTTAGCGCATGGGCAACGCGCGCTGGAAGGCTCCACCCGCCCGACCTCCCTGGTATTTCCTCGGGCCGGCTGCTGCTGTCGCAGCCGTCCTGGGATTTGCCATCCTCTACCTGGTCTGGCGGGCCCTCGAAGGGAATCAGGGAACACTGATTGATGTTCTCTGGCGCCCCCGCACCTGGGATCTTTTCGTCAACACCTTCGCCCTCGCGATCGGTGTCGTGGCCCTGACGACTGTCATCGCGGTGCCGTTGGCGTGGTTAACGGCGCGGACCTCGCTGGCACGGTGGCGCATTGTTCCACTGTTCGGAATTCTTCCTCTGGCCGTTCCTGGTTATATCATGGCCTGGACGCTCCTCAGTCTGGGGGGCGATTACGGGATCGTCACTCGTCTGAGTGGACTCGAATTTCCGCGCTTTCGGGGCTATTGGGGGGCTCTTCTGGCAATCAGCTTTTACGCCTTCCCGTATCTCTACCTCAACCTCCGCTCCGCCCTCCTCGGCATGGATCCGGCACAGGAAGATGCCGCCCGCAGCCTTGGATACACGCCTATGCGACTTTTCATCCGGGTGATCCTCCCCCAATGCCGCCCGGCCTATCTGGCCGGTTGCTTGATCATCATCCTCTATGTCCTTGGTGATTTTGGCTCCGTCACCCTGATGAACTACCCCACCTTCAGCCAGGCGATCTTTGTTCAGTATAGTAGCCTGATGGACAGCCAGACAGCCTCCGGGCTCGCCCTCGTGCTGGTCGGCCTGACGGCGGGACTGCTCTGGCTGGAAGTACGTCTGTTGGGGCGGACGGTCCTGTTCAAAGTGGGATCCGGAAGTCGCCGGAAAGCGATTCTTCACCCGCTTGGCAAGACATGGATCCTTGTGGGCCCGTTCCTCTTCATGGTGGTAGCCGTTTCCCTCTTTGCTCCGGTTTTTGTGCTCTTGTTCTGGCTGGTAGAGTTTCCTCCGGTGGGAGAACTTCCGCGGGTGCTGGATGCCCTGCGCGACTCATTGTCCGTCGCGGTGCCAACAGCGATTCTGGCAGGTGCCGCCGCGCTTCCGGTGGCCTACATCGGTGTGCGCTACCCCTCCGGGATCAGCCGGGCGCTTGAGCGAATGGCGCACTTCGGCTATGCCCTGCCGCCGCTTGCCCTAGCCTTGTCCGCCGCTTACTTCAGCCTGCATCTGCTGCCCATGCTTCATCAGACCCTGGTTCTGTTGGTGGCGGTCTGTGCCCTTTACTTTTTGGCGGAAAGCATTGGTCCCTTACGAAGCTCCCTGCTCCAAGCTTCACCCCGCATTGAGGAGGCCGCCCGCTCGCTCGGCTGCAACCCTCTCGCTGCCTTCTTTCGCGCCACTTTTCCCCTCCTCCTCAAAGGATTGGTGGCGGGGGTGGCCCTTGTGTTTCTCTCGGTGATGAAGGAATTACCCATCACCTACATCCTCTCACCCTGGGGATTCAATCCCCTCGCCGTGAATATCTGGGATCGGACAAATGAAGGGCTCTATGCCGAAGCGGCACCGCATGCGCTTGCTCTCCTTCTGCTCTCGCTCTTGTTTGTGGGATTCCTGATGCTTCGCGAACGTCGCCATACATGACCCCGCTGCTTCAAATCCACCGTCTTTCCAAGACCTACCCGAACGGACTCTATCCAGCGGTGAACGGCATCGACCTGGAGGTGTATCCCGGAGAGATTCTCGCCCTTCTGGGCCCCAGCGGATGCGGGAAGACAACGACCCTGCGTATGATTGCCGGTTTCGAACGGGCCGATGAAGGCGTTATCCGATTGCGCGATACCGTGATTGAAAGCCCGCGTGAAAGCCTCCCGGCGGAAAAGCGCCACATCGGGATCATCTTTCAGGACTACGCGCTCTTCCCTCACCTCTCGGTCCTGCGCAACGTCATGTTTGGGTTGAAAGGCGTGCCCCGGGCCGAACGCGCAAAGCGAGCCCGCTCAGTTCTGGGGCTTGTCTGCCTCGACAAATGTGCGGATGCGATGCCCTACACCCTCTCCGGAGGCCAGCAGCAGCGGGTTGCCCTGGCCCGCACCCTGGTGACCAAGCCAAGCTTGATTCTGATGGACGAACCCTTCTCCAGTCTGGATCCGGTTTTGCGCGAAAGCACACGCGCAGAAGTACGCGGACTTCTTCAGGAATCAGGGATGACGACGGTGCTTGTCACACACGATCAGGAGGAGGCGCTCTCCTTTGCCGACCGCGTGGCGGTCATGCGCGACGGAAAGATCGAACAGGTCGGCACCCCCGAAGAAGTTTACAACCGACCCGAGACAGAGTTCGTTGCACGCTTCCTTGGCCGGACAAACTTAATCGAGGGCGAAGCCAACGGATGCATGGCTCAGACCCCACTGGGGCGCTTGCGCCTGGATCGCACCGCCTGGGGAAAGGTTCAGGTCTCCCTCCGACCCGAACACCTGACACTGATCCCCCCCGACCCTCGCGCCAAACGGCCGAGTGGCGAAGTCGTCGGCCGGGCCTTCAAAGGGCACGACATCACTTATCGCGTGCGTTTTCCGGAACGGGAATGGATTGTCCATACAGACAACCGGACCCGTTTTCAGGTCGGCGACCACGCTCTCCTCGCAGCTCTGGAGCCAGCCGTGGTGCTGAAAGCGGAGCGGGACGATGAGGTTGTCGAGAACCCCAACGAGTCCGCCAGCCCGCGACCCAAGGACCCGTCAAATATCAATAACGGTGCTCACCGTTCCTTTGCGTAAGGAATTGTCAGCGTCCTCAAACGCATCCGCCAGGGCAGCCCAGTCGTCTTCGGACGTATTCCACCCCGAACTCACCCGAAGGGCTCGCCGTGCCTCAACCGCATCGACGCCCATCGCCGAGAGAACAGAAGACGGTCCTTCCCGCCCCGTAGCGCAGGCACTTCCTGACGACACCATCACCCCGCGGCGACCGAGCTGATTAATCCACCGGATGTTGGCAGCGTGCGGCATGATCAGAGAGACCGTGTTCCAGAGGCAATCACTGCCCGCCCCAAGAGCACGTGCCCCCAGCCTTTGCATGCGCGCGATAAACTGATCCCGCCACGTATGGCGCATCCCCCGCTCCGAGGCGTTGCGCGAAACCGTCGTTTCCAGGGCCGCGACCATACCAGCCACCGCTGGGAGGTTTTCCGTTCCGGCGCGGCGTCCACCCTCCTGTTCACCGCCATATTGCGCGTGGAACCCTTCGAGCGATGCTGGAATCCGAAGGAAACCGACCCCCTTGGGACCACCGAACTTGTGAGCGCTCCCGATAATAATGGAGGCCTTTGCCTGATCATCGAGAGGCATCCGGCCGATCCATTGAACAGCGTCGCATAAGTGGGGGATGCCATGTCCCCGGCAAAGGTCGGCCACCTGTGCCCACGGCTGTAGAACGCCGGTCTCATTATTCGCTGCCATAACGGCGACAAGACCCGCCTCCTTCCGCTCCAGCAAAGTCTCCAGCACAGGAAGATTCAACTGCCCCTGAGACGTTACCTCCGCACTCAGAACCTTGTTCGCGAAGAGGGATGCGGCCGCCTCGACCACGGAGGGATGCTCAATCGTTGACAGAACGACCGGTTTTCCCGCGCCGGTCGTCCTCGCCCAGTGCTGCCAGACAGCATTGATCCCTTCGGTGGCTCCCGACGTGAAAATGAGATCAGCAGGATCAGCCCGCAACCCATCTGCCAAGCGTTCACGCAACGACTCCAGCTCAACCCGTGCCCGCGCCCCTGCCCGATGAGGGCTGGACGGGTTTGCAAAATGCTCCCGCGAGGCTGCGAGAAAGGCGGCTTCGGCCTCCGGCAGGAGCGGTGCAGTGGCATTGTGATCAAAATAGAGCATCCACCCTCCCGATCTCTCAGGGAATTCGCAGTTCCTGACCCACCTGAAGAGCGTTTGGACTGGGGAGTCGATCGCGATTGGCTTCAAAGATCTCGGACCATCGCGACGTTGTTCCATACACCTTC
The DNA here is from genome assembly GCA_964403935.1 of uncultured Puniceicoccaceae bacterium. Taxonomy (GTDB): domain Bacteria; phylum Verrucomicrobiota; class Verrucomicrobiia; order Opitutales; family Oceanipulchritudinaceae; genus SLLG01. The sequence continues at coordinate 5,097 of CAYOIB010000089.1, forward strand.
TGCGAAATCCGACTCAGGGTGTCGCCCGGTTGAATCACATAGGTCGACGGGGTCCGGGCTGCTGGGGCCGGCCTGGAACCCGCACGCGTTTCCACAACTGGCGGGGTTTGGATGACGATGGGTGCGACCTGTCGCCCGTCTTCCACCGCCCGCTGGGTTTCTTCCAAGGCGAGCCGCAGCCGAGCCTGCTCCCGCTCGGCTGTTTCCACGCGCCCGCGGGCATTTGCCAGCTCCTGGCGAAGTTCATCGTTGATCGCCTGCAACTGCCGGACCTTGTCGGCTAAATCAAGACGCTCTGTGGTGGAGGCAAAGGATGCGCCCGGCAACTGTCGGGCAAACTCCCGCTGAGCGGAAACAATCTGTTCGCGCACGAGATCGGATTGATCTGAATTCGGACGCACCTCCAAGTACTTCTTGAAATGATAGATGGCCGCGAGGGGGTCGCTGACTTTGTTCAGATAAATCAACCCCGCCTCAAGCTGGGATTCCGGTGCCGCCGAACGGCTCTCAATAACGCTCAGGAAGGCAGCCAACGCCTCATTGTCGCGCCCCTCCCGGACCAAGCTCTTTCCTCGTCGGTAGGCACGTTCATCCGTCTCATCGACGATCGGGCCCCGCTCTATACACGAAGCCATCCCGAGGATGATAAAGAGGGCAAGAACGCGCAGCACCCATCTTTCCGGCATTCTCAATTTCATATCATTCCGCATTGAAGGGCCCCATCTTCGCGATCATCCGGTTTCGGCGAAAGACCAAAGTGAGCAGGAAGCACAATCAGGCGAAATACAGGCCTCAGCGCGTTCCCTGAATAGAGATCATAAGCTCCCGTCGGTGCGCGGCACGCCGGTGCTCCCAAAGGAAAAGGCCCTGCCAGGTGCCCAGCGCCAGGCGGCCGTCCATGAGAGGAAGCGTCTCACTGCTGCGCGTCAGCGCCATCTTGATGTGGCTCGGCATATCGTCCGGCCCTTCCAGGGTGTGCTGGAAATCCGGATCGTCCGCGGGGACCAGCCGGTCCATCCACCGGTGGAGGTCCCGCCAAGCACTGGGGTCGGCATTCTCCATCAAGACCAGGCTGCAACTGGTATGGCGGCAAAATATGTGCACCAAGCCGCGCCGCAAGCCGGCTTCCTCAACCACCTTTGCCACCTGCCCAGTGATCTCAATCGGCCCGGATCCGGAAGTTTCCACACCGACCTGCCTCTGAAAAAATTCCATTCCCCAAACATGCTCTGCGCTCTCATAAAGGCAAGAAAGGGCCCCCCCTCCGAAAGGCCTTTCTTTTCCTGTCGCTGCCTCACCTCAGGCATCTATCAGCGAAGGTAACATCCAGGTGCGTCCTTCAAGACCTAACCCTTCCCCCCGCGAGGCATTGGATCAGCCAGGTAGATCGTATGCGTGGCGCGCTTTGCATTTGGATGCACCTTAGCCTCAATGGCCTGAACCTCGAAGCCCGATAGCTGGAGGCGTGCAACAAACTTGTCGTCCCGTCCGGCCGACCAGATTGCGATCCTTCCTTCGAGCTTCACTGCCGTTTTCAACAGCTTGAGGCCCCGGCGGTCATAAAGGCGCACATTGCTCTTCTGCACCATCGCAGTGGGCCCATTGTCAATATCGAGGACAATGGCATCGTAGGTGCCCGGGCGTGCGCGTTCCAAGGTGGCCACCACATCTTCAGCCCGCACACGGACACGGGGGTCTTCCAGATACGAGCCGTTGAGTGCAGCCAGGTGGGTTTGGTTCCATTCAATCACATCCGACAGAAGCTCCGCCACATCGACATGCCCGCCGGGCCCCAACCTCCCCAGAACGCTTTTCAGAGTAAAGCCAAGCCCAAGCCCGCCAATAAGGATCCGTGCCTCTGCAGCCGGAGGAAGCCGCTCGCAGCCCACCTCCCCCAGCGTCAATTCGGAGCCCGCCGTCTTCGAATGCATCAGGATCTCCCCGTCGAGCCGGATGCAAAAGCTTCCATCGTGTTCAGTAAGGGTGAGGGGCCGCCCATCGGGCGTGGTCGTCTCAGCGAGTTTGTGCGTCGGCTTCATTCAGAAATGTCTGTCAGTCGTGGAGGATGGGCAAAGCATTGATGCCCGAGGTGAAGGTGCCCGCAAGCACCTTTCCTCCAAGAAAAGATCCAATCACGGAACCCGAACACGATTCCCGGGAATCGGATACCCTTCAACCCACCCATTCGATTCCAGAACAGCCTGCAAGGACCTTTCCCACCCGTCCACCGCTCCGTGCCACACGAGCTATAAAGTTGACAGCACCGTTTGGAATAAGGACTCTTCCCCACCCCTGGCGGCAGGCCAGGCCGGTCTGCTTGTTTCCCAAATCTGTTTGTCATGGCCAATCCCCCAGACGTCTTACTCGTTGAAGATGATCCGATCCTTAAGGCTCAATTACTCGCCGCCCTGAACACAAGAGAGCTCTCAGTGGAATCGACCGGATCGATCCAGGACGCTCTCCTTCACATCCAGACGCATGCCCCAAAGATCATTGTCTGCGACGTCCGTCTCCCCGACGGTGATGGGCGTGACCTTCTGGAAGCGGTTCGGCGCGAGACTGAATTAAAGTTCGTTCAGTTCGTTTTGATGACGGGTTATCATGACGATGCGCCACAGAGGACGGGGATGGACCTCGGGGCGGACGACTACCTGTCCAAGCCCTTTAATATGCAGGACTTTCTCTCGTGCATCGATGCACGGATGCAACGCTCCTCATTTTGGAAGAAGACGATGGAGTCCGAAGCGGCCGGTCAGTTGAAGGGGCTGACCTCCCTTACCCTTCCACATGAATTCTTCACACCCCTGGCGGGAATCCTGGGGCTCTCTGAGCTCCTTCGGCAGGATCTTCGTGAGTCTGTCCCGCCCGATGTCTTGGAATCTCTCGATCAGATCCACCAATCAGCCGAGCGCCTTCACCGAACCTTGGGGAACTACCTCTTCATTCTGCAAATCCTCGACCGGTCCTCCCCCCGCGCCACCCGGACGAGCCTGTGCGAACTGGCCGGACTCTGCCCCGTCCTGAACGCCACCTCTCAAATGGTGGCTCAGCGACACGAACGGCAGCCTGATCTGACGCTTACCTGCGATATTGAAGTCGATGAAAGAAAGATACCTGTCCTGGGCAGCGAGATCATCAAGATTGCCGATGAGCTTCTGGATAACGCCTTTAAGTTTTCAGCGGCCGGTCAACCCGTCGAAGTGCAGTTGATGGAATCAGAGAGCAATCTGTTCCTCTCTGTCAGAGACCATGGCCGCGGGCTGACCCACAAGCAGGTGGAGGAGATCGGAGCCTTCAAACAGTTTGACCGGACACGCTTCGAGCAACAAGGGCTGGGGCTGGGACTCACCATCGCACAGCATCTGGTTGAAGGCAGCCAGGGACAACTCTCCATTGAATGCGAAAGGCAGGGAACACGCGTTACCGTGCGCTGGCCCATCCTGTCTTAGAACGTCGCCTCACCCAGGCAGTCACAGAGCATCCGCCTGGCCACAGCCGCGGACCCGCTCAGCCCCTTCATCTTCGACGGCACGGATACCAAATCAGAATGCAGTGGCCCCCGGCGGCAAGGCGAACGATTCGCCATTCACCCGCAGCACCCCCTCGGTTCCTGGGGGAAGGACCACCACACCGGAAAGAACCCCATCAGGTGCCTTCTTCACTTCCACCCGCACGTCTCCCCGCGGGTGGGGCACCGTGCCGGCGGCCTCGGACAAGGGCCCTGGCTGCGGACGCACTTCAACCCGCTCAAAACCGGGTGCAATTGGCCGGATCCCAAGGATGGACGCCCGCGTGTGATAAAGTGGATGAGAGCCCCAGGCGTGACAGTCCGAACGCGTCGGCTCGGGATGTTCGATCGGGGTTCTTAAGCCATTCTCTCCAAGTGCGTACCACTCCGAGAGACGAGCGAAGAGGACATCCATCCTTCCGGCTTTGGCGCATGCCTCGAACAGATAATGAGAATAATAAATCGTTGTTCTCGACAACTCCTTATCCAGGAATAGATTCTCAACCACAATGCTCCGGATCTTCTCCGGAAGACAGTCGGACAACAGGGCAAGGCACTGACTGTGCTCACTGAATCGGTTTTGTTCAACATTGTCGGCAAATAGCCCTCGTTCCTCGCACCAGAAGCGCTCGATCAGCTTGCGCGCAATCTGCTCGGCCAACTCCTGGTCTCGCTGCGCCAAGGCAGGCTCCTCCATCCACTGCTCCAGCTCCGCCTTTGCCAGCAGGGCCAAAACCATCTGCCAGTTTATCGGTGCGCTGATCCCTTCGGCCCCGCCCGGTGGTGCACCCATATTCTCCTCCCGCCATCGCGGCTCCCAGTCGACAAAGTTCCAACCGTCCGGCGCTTCAATGAGACCGTCCCTCAGGTAGCTCCGAAATGTTTCAAGCACGCTCCTGACACCGGGCATGCGAGCGGCAATGAACGTCTTATCTCCCCGCCACATGGCAAGGTCATGCGTCATGCACACCCACCAGAGCGAGAACGGAGGAATCACCTGGCAGCTCTGCGAGGGGAATCTCGATTGCGTGAGTCCGTCCGGACGCCGGGACCAGTCAAACGTCTCCACCGCCTTGCGCGGAAGGCGGTCATCCTGCGTCAGCACAAGCGTTGTCAGGACTTCGAGCCGGGTGTCGCCTACATACATCATCTGCTCGTAGTAAGGACAATCCATATAGGTCTCGTGACTGCACATCTGCAGCCCGCGAACGAGCAGGGGAAGCGTCCTGGCCAGCTGAGCATCGTCACTCCTGAACGCTGTTTCCACCTCCAGAGGATAGCGGGTTTCCCGCAATCCAAAGCGGTCGATTGACAAAGACTCATCCGCTGTTTCCACCATCAGCGCGATATAGCGACCGCACCGCCACCAGAGAGGGATGAATGTCCGGCCGGCACTTCCGTCCATCTGGAAGATGTCGTAAATTCCTTTGGCGAACTTTCCATCGATCGTGTCCCGATGGCCCTTTTCACCTCTGGGATCATTCGGCTTCTCAAAAAGCGACTCCGCCCACTCAACCCGCACCTCGGCACCGCTCCCCTGCGATAAAGTCAGCTCGGGGTAGCCGCAGTAGTAGTCCTCCAGATCGATGATCACCCGAAAGCGGGTGTTTGGAGCCACCAAAACAGCCCGCCCCTCCAGGATACCCTGCCAGCGTTCATCGACCCCACCTTCCTGGATTGGGTGGGTTGATGGATCAACGCCCGCATCCATGGGCTCCACCGCCCGGACTTTTCCGGGAGCACAGGACACCTCCATCATCGGTGCCAAAACCGCCGGTCGCAGAAGATGCACCGTCCCGGCTTCGCCCCACGCCGCGCCACGAGACTGACCCCACTCCAAAGGCTCGGCTTCTGACCAACCCTCCCCCTCGCCCCGGTGAAATCCCCAAGGGAAACTGGCAGCATCAATCGTTTCCCCAGCGCCAATAAACGGAGCCCCCACTCCAAAAGCACTCGGGGGCGTAAAGCGGTACCCCCCAAGCCGTTTTCCTTCCCAGTGGCCCACCCCGGTTGACAACTGATCCGAGAGCGAACCCTCGGCAGCTACCAACAGACCGTGTTGCACGCGCATCTGCGCGACAGGAGCCAGCGCATCACGCGAGCCCAAGGACCAGACACGGGCCACCAACACATGCGGCCCTTCTTCAAGCGCGAGTTCGTAAGTGTGGTAGAACCAGTGCTCCGGGCAACCCCGCTCCGGACCACGCCCCACCCGATGCCCATCCAGAAAGAGCTCAAACCGCTCATCAGCCGACACATGGATCCGAATCGTCTCCGCCGCCGCCATCTTAAAAAAGCAACGATAGGCGACAACAATCGGTGCCCCCTCCTTCACCCCCTCCAAGCCAATCCAGCGTGCAGGCCATGGACGATATCCAAATGGAAGCGAAGGATCCCGAACAAGAAACGGGTCATCAGAAATCTGGATTTGCATGCCTCGGATAAAGGTGCCGTCCAACGCAACGTCAACCTCCCCCGCCCGACACTCCCGACTCTATT
>CAYOIB010000090.1:0-10649 GCA_964403935.1 uncultured Puniceicoccaceae bacterium
TTCAGGAGGAGATTCTCCAACTGAAGAAAAGCCGTAATGCCGTCATCCTCGCCCACAACTACCAGGTCGAGTCGATCCAGCGGATAGCTGACTTCGTCGGCGATTCCCTTGGCCTCTCCTATGCTGCGGCCGAGGCTGAAGCGGACGTCATCCTCTTCTGCGGCGTCCATTTCATGGCAGAGACGGCCAAAATTGTCAACCCGACGAAGACCGTGCTCCTCCCCGATCTGGAAGCAGGATGCTCTCTCTCGGATTCCTGCCCCCCGGAAAAGCTACGCGCTTACAAGGAAGCCAATCCCGACGTCTATGTCGTCGCGTACATCAATTGCTCCGCTGGCGTGAAGGCCCTCACGGACGTTATCTGCACCAGCGGAAATGCTGTGAAGATTGTCGAACGGGTTCCAACGGACCGCGAGATCCTCTTCGTTCCGGATCAGAATCTTGGGGCGTGGGTCATGAATCAGACGAAGCGCCCAATGCGTCTCTGGCCAGGGAGTTGCTATGCTCATGTTCTCTTTTCGGTTCGCGCGCTGGAGCGGGTCCGCGCCGCTTACCCAAATGCACCGATTGTCGCCCACCCGGAATGCACCGAGGCGATCCGCGACCTTGCCGATGAGGTGTGCAGCACGGAGAAGATGGTTACGTTCTGCAAGAACACACCCGCCAAGGAGATTATCATCCTCACTGAAACAGGCATGATCAATCGTCTCCGCCGAGAGATTCCCGACAAAACATTCATCGCCGGTCCGACAGATCACTGTGCCTGTAACGATTGCCGCTTCATGAAAATGAATACCATTGAGAAGGTCCGCAACGCCCTCCTCAATATGTCGCCGGAGATCCAGATGGACGAGACGACTCGCAAAGCCGCCCTCATCCCCATCCAACGCATGCTCGACTGGAGCCGCTAAGGCCAGGAGGGCAGCGCGGCGGGAAGGCTCCGTACCACGTTATTCCTAGACCAGTCAGGCATTGCATGATGAACGAGTTCCGCTTGGTCCTGCTCGTTCTCCTCGGCATCGGAGGGCTTGTCCTGCTGCGAGCGCTCGATCCCCGCGTCGTCCTCCTCGTGATCCTGGGCGCGCTCGCCTTGATCAACCTCGCCATGACAGCGATCAGCAGCGTTCAGGCCCGAAAAGCGGATCCCCGCTTCCTCTCCGGAACCTGGCTGGGGCTCCTGCAGATCTTCATCGGGCTGGCACTCGCCGCCGGCTTTCATTGGATGGCAAACGGTTTTGATGCCCTCCCGGTCGCCGTTGCCGGTTCCTTTGTCGTCGGGGGCTTGGTCGTCTTGACCCTCCGAACGGCTCACCTCATGCGGAGCCCATCCCAGCCCACCGGGTCCGATTCAAACCATCCGCGTTAAGCTCGCTTCGAGCTCCCGGGACATCGCCGAAAAGACATCCTCAAACGTCCTGTTGCCGTCAATTCTGGTGACGCTGTGGCGCTGGTTGTACTTCTCAATCACCGGAAGGGTCTTTACCTCGTGATCGTGCAATCTTTGCCGAATTCTGGCCTGGTGCCCGTCAGGCCCTCTGCCCCAATCCGTCTTGCTCCGATCATCCAGACGCCGCATGAGCTCCGGAGCCGGAACCTCGAGCTCAATCGCTTTCGATACTTCTGAATCATGTTTCCGAAGTAGACCATCGAGAATATAAGACTGCACCAGCGTTCGCGGAAAACCCTTGAAAAGGAAGCCCCTGACATCGGGAGCACTTTCGATCCGTTGCTCAATAAGCGGCACAACAATTTCGTCCGGCACCAGTTGCCCATTGTCGTAGAGCTTCTTGATCCGCTGCCCGAGCGGGCTTCCCGACTGGATTTCTGCCTCCAGCATCGGGCCTGTCGCCACATATTCCAGGCCAAATCGTTTCGCCAGGGCTTGGCCCTGAGAACGACAACCGGACCCGGGATAGCCAAAAAGGACGACATTGAATAAGGTCTTCCGCAGCTCCTCCTGAATCACCGAAACAATCCGCCTATTGACATCATCGATAGGCAGCGTCGCATCGACCTCCCGGTAGATCCCCTTGTCCTTGTAGAACTGAAGAAGCGGGATCGTCTTTTCGCTGTATTCACGCATGCGGTTTTGAATGACTTCTTCATTGTCATCGCTCCGTCCGGATGTCTTCCCACGCTCGATGAGCCGCCGGGTCGAGATCGCCTCTGGAACACGAAGGTTGATCAGACACGTCAGGGACGTGTTCAACCGGATCATAAGCCCTTCGAGAATATACGCCTGGATATAAGTGCGCGGAAAGCCGTCAAAGAGGAAACCGTTTGAATCGGGATGTGCCCTTATCGTCTTCTCAATCACTTGCACAATGATCTCATCCGAGACCAACCCCCCACGGGCAATCGCACCTTCCGCCTGCTCACCGAGCGGCGTTCCATCCGCAATCTCTTTGCGAAGGAGTTCGCCCGTGGAAATGTAGAAGAGATTGAATTGGTGGACCAACCTTTCGGAATGGGTTCCTTTTCCAGCCCCGGGAGGTCCAAATAGAACGATATTCAACATGGTCGTCTGTCTTTTCTGTCACAGCATAGACTTCCTGCAAAGCTAAGTCACCATTCACCCGTGTCCAATGGATTTCAATGGGGTTCATCAAAGAAGCAACGAACACCCCTCGAAGCGAATTCTCTCTGGAGTTACCTGCCCCCAACCCCGTCCTGCGCTTGACCCCACACAGCGGGACTCCACTCTTTTCCCTCGTTGCGAGCCCATGGCTCAAGCTAGAGGCCCATCAAACCAACCTTTCCAATGAAACCATTTGTCATGATTGCGGCGGCCCTCGTCGCCGTTCTCAACATCCTGGCCCTCATCCCGGCCATGCGCGAATACCAGCAGCATTTTCTCGCCGGGGCGATTGCCCTTGCCACCTGGCTTGCCCTGAAGGCAGCGACCGGCAAGCCCCCCTCATCCGCTCCCAGCCCGGCGCCCTCGACCGAGCCTGCCGCTCCCCCAAGAATGACAGCAGAGGCCGAAGTCATCACACTGCTCGGCCTCTTTCAGGAAAAAGGTCGATTCATTGATTTCCTCATGGATGATGTCACAGCCTATTCCGACGCCCAGGTGGGCGCAGCGGCCCGCGTCGTTCACCAAGGGTGCAAGACCGTCCTCAAGGAGCATATCGACATCGAGCCAATCAGCACTGAAGCCGAGGGCAAACATATCGATATCCCACAAGACGCCCCCTCCGCTCACTATCGCTTCGTCGGTAAGGTCACAGAGGCCTCACCCCGATCGGGCACCCTGGTCCACAAAGGATGGAAGGCCGGAAGCGTTCGTCTCCCGCGAACACTCAAGCCTGATGACGCCTCCCTCCCGCCTATCGCTCCAGCACAGATCGAAGTCAAGTAACGGGTTTCGACAAAGCCAGCCTTGACCGCTCCCCCCATCCGGCCCGAACCCTCGTTTTGCCAGCATCACACTTTCAACGGACTGAATGGAAACTGACCGAAAATTCACTCTTGGAATCGATCTCGGGACAAGTAACAGCGCCACCTGTCTGGTCGATCTCGAATCCGGTGTCTCCCGGATTGTCGAACTCTCCCAGAAAGTCGGCCCCAATCAGATCGGCGAACACCCGACCCTTCCCTCCGCCCTTTACCTTTCAGCCCCCCACGAGTTTGGCGACGCTGCATCCGTCCTGCCTTGGGAGACAGACGCCTCCACCTCCATCGTCGGACGTTTTGCCCGCGACCACGGGGCTCAGGTTCCGGACCGGTTGGTGACCTCCGCCAAGTCCTGGCTCTCCAATCAACATGTGGACCCGAGGGCGGATCTCCTTCCTTGGGAATCGACGATCACAGAGCCTAAGGTCTCGGCCTTTGAAGCGTCCCGCCGCTACCTCCAGCATATCCGGGAAGGCTTCCTCCACGCTGAACGCACCAAAGGGCGGAACTGGGATCTCCGGGAAGGCCAGGTTGTCTTAACGGTTCCGGCCTCCTTTGACGAACTTGCCCGCAAGCTCACCTCCGATGCCGCCGAGGCTGCCGGCTTTACTGATGTTGTTCTACTCGAAGAGCCTCAGGCTGCTTTTTATGCCTGGGCTGAACAAGCGGGTTCCGATTGGCGCAACCAGGTTCGTCCCGGGGATATTGTACTCGTATGCGACGTTGGGGGCGGAACTTCGGACTTCAGTCTTCTGGCCATTTCCGACAAAGATGGTAATCTCGCAGTCGAACGCATCAGCGTAGGCGATCACATCCTCCTCGGCGGAGACAACATGGACCTCGCGCTGGCATACGCCCTGCAGGCCCAATTGGAGGACGCCGGGCACACATTGGACGACTGGCAATTCCGCTCGCTGGTCCAGGGTGCCGGGGCCGCAAAGGTCGCCCTCCTGAGCGACCCGAACCTCACCGAGGTTCCCGTCTCCCTGCCCTCCCGTGGCTCCAGCCTCTTTGCCGGAACTGTATCCACAAACCTCGGGCGCCCGCTCGTCGAAAGCATCATCCTCGACGGGTTCTTCGCCAAGACAGCCGTCGATGAAATGCCAGAAGAAACAGTCGGCGCCGCCCTGCAGGAGTTTGGCCTGCCCTACGCAAGCGATGCCGTCATTTCCAAGCACCTGGCCCGCTTCCTCACCCGAAGCCTGGAAACCGTGCGGTCCAGCGAAGAACTGTCCCGCTGGGTCCATCAACAACCAGCGGCCCTCGAAGGTGGGTTCATCAAGCCCACCGTCATCCTCTTTAATGGTGGGGCCTTCAAAGCCGGAATTCTTCGCCAGCGTGTCGTGGAAATCCTGTGCGCTTGGATCGGGACAAATGATGTTCGCGAATTAAAAGGATTCCAACCGGATCTCGCGGTCGCCAAGGGAGCGGCCTCCTACGCCAGAAATCGCGTCTTGGGTACCGGGCTTCGCATCAAGGCCGGCACCGCTCGCTCCTACTACGTGGGGCTCGAATCCTCGCGGCCCGCTGTTCCTGGAATCAAATTACCATTGAACGCTCTGTGTGTCGTCCCTCAAGGCATGGAAGAAGGCACCGAGCATGTGCTTGCCGACCGGACCTTGGGTCTCGTGATCGGCCGACCGGCAACCTTCCGTTTCTTCTCCTCAAATGTGCGGGGCGGAGATCATCCGGGAACCGTTATTCAGAACGCCGAAAAGACGCTCGATGAAACGGGTAAGATCGAAATCACGTTATCTCCCATGGAGGAATTTCCTCCAAATCAACCCGTTCCTGTTCAACTCAATCCCGTCGTCACCGAGCTGGGAAATCTGGAACTCTGGATGAAACACGTCGCCTCCGACCAGCGCTGGAAGGTCGAATTTCAGGTGCGGATGGAATGACGGAATCCGTGAAACAGCGAGCCGCCTTCAGCATTGGCATTGACTTGGGCACGACAAATTGTGCCCTCGCCTTCGTTTCGCTCGATCATCCTGACCGGACATCAGAGATCCTTCCCATTCCGCAACGGGATGGGCTTCAGACTGAGACCACCCTGCCCACCCTCCCTTCCTTTCTCTACCAGCCCACCGCGCCTGAACACGACCAGATGAGCCCACAGAAAGGCGAACTCGCCAATGGCTGGATCGTGGGCTCTTTCGCTCGAAACCGCGCCCTCATCACTCCAGAGCGAGTCGTGCATTCAGCAAAATCCTGGCTGGCCAATCACACGGTGCCGCCCAACGAAGCAATCCTCCCTTATAAATCCACCGAGATTGCAGAACCTGATCGCCTCTCCCCACTGGAAGCATCGGCTGCCTTGCTCGCTCATCTTCGGTCCGCATGGGAGCGCCACGTTGCCACCGAATCCATCCATCACCCGTTTGATCAGCAGTCCATCACTCTAACAGTCCCTGCCTCCTTTGATGCCGCCGCCCAACACGCAACCTTGGAAGCCGCACGGATGGCGGGCTTCCCTGAGGGGGTCCGTCTCATCGAAGAACCCCAGGCCGCCTTCTATCGTTTCCTCGAAGCAAGCTCGACAGCTAACACTGATCCGCTCGCCGGCCTGTCCGAAAAAGCTCATGTGCTGGTGATCGACGTCGGTGGGGGCACCTCCGATTTCAGCCTCTTCTGCCTGTCACCCTCAGATGATCCCACCCAAACGGCCATCCAGCGGGTTGCCGTCAGTGAACACATTTTGCTGGGTGGCGACAATATTGATCTCGCACTCGCACATGTTCTTGAGGCCGAACTCGCACCGGACGGAACCCAACTCGAACCCGAGTCCTGGAATCACCTCGTTGCCCGTTCCCGCGAACTGAAGGAGCGTTGCCTCGCCGGGCAACCACCGCTCGAAGGAGAGACCTTACATGTCTCTGTGCCCAAGCCGGGATCGAACCTGTTCTCCAGCACGCTCACCGCTGAAGTACCCACCGACCGGATACGAGAGATTCTCATTGAAGGGTTCTTCCCCGATTGCCCGCGCCAAGCCACGCCAGAACGAGCCCGCAGTGCCCTCATGGAATGGGGACTCCCCTATGCTTCGGACTTCGCCGTCACCCGATACCTCGCCGGGTTTCTCCACGATCAACCGCCCGTCGCCGCCGTTCTCTTCAATGGCGGCTCCCTCTCTTCACCCGCGATTCGCCAGCGTCTCATCGAGCAGATTGGACGATGGCAAGGCGCTCAACCTCGTGTCCTCGATAATCCGGAGCCCGATCGGGCCGTCGCGCGGGGAGCGGCCTACTATGGAGCGTTAACCCAAAGAAAAAAGAATCAGTGCATCCAAGCCGGTGCCGCTCGGGCCGTTTTTATCGGCGTCGCCTCCCTCGACACAGCCGATTCACTACAGCTTCTATGCGTCTTGCCTCAAGGAGCGGCCCCCGAAGAGATTTTCGTCACCGAGATCCCTTCGCTCAGGCTGCGCGTAAATACCACAGCGCGCTTTCAAGCGTATCAGGGCAATCACACTCAGCTGCAGGGAGCAGGCGAGCTAATTGACTGGAATACCGGAGCGTTCACAGAACTTCCGGCTCTTGAAACCTATGTCGATGGCGGTGAAGCAGCTTCCACCCAGCAGCTTGATCTTGTACCCGTTATCCTACAGTCCCGCTTGAATGAATTGGGCCTGCTCCGCATTGAAGCAGTTGAAAAGAACGTCACTGCCCCACGACACTGGCCTCTCGAGTTCAATTTGCGCACTCACCACAAGGGAACACCCGCAGACACACCCTCGAAGGCAATGCCGATACAAGATGGCAAGCCTTCTAAGCCGCAACCAAAGGTCGACGACCACGCCGCAAGGCAGGCCGCAGCAAGTCTGCTGCAGAAGGCCTTTTCCAATCCTCAGCCCAGCCGCCGCCTGACAGCCACACAGGTCCTTGCCTCGCTGGAGAACCGCCTCAGGCTTCCCAAACATGCTTGGGACCTCACCCTCGTCCGGGGTTTGGCGGATGAAATGCTTCATCTCGCCGAATTCAGATCAATATCCCCTGACCACTATCAGACGTGGCTCCACCTCACAGGCTACTTCGCAAGACCGGGATTTGGGGCACACGGCGATCCTTCCCGCATCGACTTTATTTGGGAATTTATTTTCAACTCTATGTCGGACTTTGAGAAACGTCTCGAGGTCCAAGCCTATATTCTGTGGCGCCGCATCGCGGGCGGGCTCTCTGAATCTCGCCAGAAAGACCTCATGGCCCACCTCCGCCATGGCGTAATCGAAAACACCGGCGATAGCGAAGGCATCCGCTTGGCAGGTGCCCTGGAATTCCAGCCTCTTTCATCAAAGCAACAACTGGTCGACGTTTTTACCGAACGCGTCATCGAGAATCACAGGGCCGGAGGTCACGTGGCGCCTTACCTTTCCGCATTGGGCAATCTGCTGAGCCGAGTCCCATTTTACGCCACACCCACATACCTTCTTCCACCTGCTTCCGTCGAAGCCGTCTTCTATAGCCTCGAGGGGCTCGACTGGGCCGATCCCAAAGTCGCTGAGCTTATCCGGCTTTTTCATCGTGCTGCCAGAGTTGTCGAAGACCCTTCATTGAACCTTTCTCAAAAACTCCGCCGGAAGATTACCCAACGGCTGCGAAAGGCGGGCGTCACTTCGACCCGCCTCCTTCCCCTTCAGGAGCTCATGCCACTCTCAGCCCCTGATCAGGAAAGGCTCTACGGAGAAACCCTTCCACCAGGATTGATTTTGGTCAAAGGCACCTGGAACGTCACCTTGCCAAGCTAAGCTCGGCTCGAGAAGCCCAAAGCCCTTTCTTCTTGCCTGAATTCAATCCAAGCCGTTCGACTCCGTTCAAGCTTTTGTCATTACAGCTGACCTACCTAAACACAACGCTGGAACCCACACCGCCCGCAACCATGCCGACACCACATCCCACTCAGATCCTTATGCACAATCCGCTCGCACTCCGGCTTGAGTTCCGGATCGACGACGGTGCCCTCATTTTGTGGTGGTCGCCCAAAGCGGGTCAAAGCTACGCCTGTGCCGATCGCAATTTCTCAAATCGCGACAATCACCTGAATGTCTTTGAAAGCATCCGGATCCGCGGATGTGAACGCTCAAACTTCAAGTCGTGCGATTACGACCCTTACCATTCCGTCTTGCATTTTGATAATCAAAGACTCCACCTCGCGATTCTCCCTGAGCATCCGGTCGTTTTGATTTGGGCAGAAAAACCACTCACCGTTGACATCAAGACCGACCGCTATGATGAAGCACAGATTCGGTCCGCAGCGGCCTTCGATGTCCTTCATACCGAAGCTTCCTACACCTTTGCCTTCAGTGCGCGACTGTCCGCAGGGTCGGGAGCATTTCGCCACGGCGATGTGTCTGCCCCCTGGAATAGCTATTATAGCCAGGCCACCCTCGAAGAGGGACAGATCCTGGCTTTTGGTGTTGGGCTCAAGGAGGACGGCATCGCCGGTGTCCTCGCCGAGTGCCTTCAACATACTTCTGAAGAACACCTGCAACGGATTGATACCGCGCTGGAGCCAATCGAGACCATGGGCCGGATCACGGCCTCCGATCATCCGGAAATGGAGACTCTGCAAAGAACTGTCGTGCGGGGGCTCCACTCCATGATCGATTTGAGCGGGACCTTCCGCGCTTCAATTAAGGCGATCTACTACCTCATCTGGGTGCGCGATGCCGGCTTCTCTTTTGCCTATCAAGCGGCTGCAGGCTGGCCACACAAGCTCGGGGAGATGTGCCGACTGCTCTTGAGCAACCCCACAACCGCCCAGGGTGACAAGGTTCCCGCCGGGCGGATGTTTGGTCAGCTTATCAATACCGACTACGGAAAATACGAAGAGGATGGTGCCTACTACGTGATCTGGTCGATCTTTACCCATTGGACACAGACGGGATCGCGTGCGTGCCTTGGACGTGAAGATCAAGCATTGCTCACCGAGGCTGTCGATTGGATCGAACACTACATCTTCGACGAAGCGCGTGGCCTTTTTGGCGAGCACTTTGCCGATGAAACTCCTGCGTATCAGGCCCGCGACTACGGTTGGGACTACGCCATTGGCATGCCATCGGGCGACGAAGCCATTCTCCACGAAGGCAAGCGCGTCATACGAAGCTACGACATCTACATCAACCTCCTGATGCACGCCGCCTACACCATGCTCGCGGCCATGACCGAGGACACATCCGCAAGCCGGACCTGGACAGATAAAGCCAGCAAACTCTGGAAGCAAATGCGGCCATTCTTCGAGAATCCCGGCAAGGGACTCCCTCCCTACGGGGAGCTTGTCCTCGAAAATGGCAACCATGTGCTGTCACCTCACTGGGGACCCGCCAGTTCAACTTACATCTGGGGGCTCACCATGCCAAGCTTCGTGCCTTTTGATGGTTGGGATGATCTTCGCAAATCACTCTTGAATGAAATCATGCGAAAGCCCGCAATGCACTGGATCAACGGAATCTGTGGCGCTGTTGCAGCCGTCGATCCCTGGCTCGAAGGAGAGGATGAACTCCTCCAGATTCTGCTGGATGTGAAGGATGAAACCCTCAAGCCCGGCCCATTCCTCCCCATGGGTGGAGCTATGCCTGAGAAATTCGACGCCCCGCAAGGTAATCTTTATCACGATATCCGGCCCCAAGGCTTCGCCATGGGAGCTTGGCTCGCCGCCTGGGCCGCTCTCGGCGTGCGTCGCCTCCCTTACGGTCTTGCTCTCCGTCCAACGCGGGCTTTCCAGAAACTGGAGAACTATGCCTGGAGAAACATGACAATCGATTTTCTCTTTTCAAAAATATCCCGTGTCGGAGGGCTTGTTGTAAACGGAACCGAAATCCCACACACCCTTCAGGTTCCATCAGACGTCCTCTCTGGTGCTCACGCGGAGATCGCCCTGATAGAGGCGACCGCAGCCGATTCCCTCCTCCTCTTGCGCTCAACCATCGAACTTCTGTCGGTTCGTCATGACAAGAACGACTTTGTCTACCAACTCCGCGCCTATGGACTGAGCAGCCTTGATTTCTCCCGGCAGCCAGCCAAGACCGCTGCTTTCACCATTGATGGGGAATCAATTGATCTCGAAGTGTCGGTGCGCCCCCGCATCACAACCCTAAAATTCACGGCATGGGGCGAGGTCGAATTGAGATGCTCCAGGTCTTGACTCCCCCTCAAAATGAATTCCTGAAGCTAAGCTGACCTCGCTTCCCGAGGTCCGGCCATCAACCGATGGTGTCCTTCCGCAGATCACGGAGACTGCACAGTCCAAACCACCCG
>CAYOIB010000091.1:0-9986 GCA_964403935.1 uncultured Puniceicoccaceae bacterium
CAAATAACTTCATCAAAATCATCTTCTGTCAACTTAATAGACTCTGTGTCTATTAAGTTGGTTTTCTTTCGGGGGGTTTTCTTTCGGGGAGTCAGTAAGAGGGTTAGATTTCGCAGACGCCGCCGAGGATCTGGAGGCTGTTGTTGGTGTATTGTTGAAATTCAATGCGAATGTTGTCGGGTCCGGTGATCCAGAACTGATGGGTGTTGTCGGCTCCGAGAGTCACATCCTCGGGTTCGCCGCCGATGTCGCTCAGTCTTTGGTGTTCGGCTTGAATATCATCTGTTTCCAAGCAAAAGTGGGCCAGGGGGTGTCGGTCGGCATCCTCCTCAAGTTTTTCTGCTGGAAAGACCTCAATGAATTGGTTGGGAGCTGCTTCGAGGTAGAAGCCATGGGGTTCTCCGTTACGGATGAAGTCAAAGGCTTTGCGGAAGCCGAGCAGTCCGCAGAAGAAAGCTTCGGTTACTTCGAGGTCGGTTGATTTGATGCAAACATGGGCGAGGCGGCGGATATTTGTATTCATGGTGGTGCATCGTGAGGTGGGGCTGTGTGGTGGCAACGGTGATTCTTGGGCTCATCAGCCTTGGGATGGCCCCTTCTGGGGGGTCTTTGGTTTGTTGCATCCGTTTCCCCGGGGATCTCGGTGTGCTTGACCCTGACAGCGCGAGTTCGCAAGGTGAGCTGCTTATGTCTGAGAACACTGCTGACCCCCGGAAGGGTGTATCGATGGAAACACTGGTGGCGTTTTGTAAGCGCCGCGGGTTTGTTTTCCAGTCGAGTGAGATCTACGGCGGCTATGCCGGCTTCTTCGATTACGGGCCGCTTGGTGTTGAGCTCAGGCGCAACTTAAAAGACGCGTGGTGGAAGGCGCTGGTGCATCAGCGGGACGATATTTTCGGCCTGGATTCGAGCATTATCATGCACCCATCGATCTGGAAGGCGTCGGGTCACGTGGATGGTTTTGCGGATCCGATGGTAGATTGCCGTGAATCGAAGAAGCGCTATCGGGCGGACCAAATGTTTTTTGCTCCGGTGGTGGTTGCTGGAGAATGCATTGGCTACGTATCGGTCGAGGAGAAAGTCACGATGGAGGAGGAGGCAGCGGAGAAGGCTGATCTCCTCAAGCGCAAGCTGGGGAAGCAGGGTGAGCTGGAGCCGCTGGAGCTGCGTGATTACACGGAAGCCAAGCCGGAAGAGTATGCGCTTATTCCGAGTCCGGCTACGGGCAAACCGGGATCGTTGACGGCCCCGCGCCAGTTCAACCTGATGTTTGAGACAAGGGTGGGTCCGTTGGCCGATGCTTCTTCTCTTTCCTATCTTCGTCCGGAAACCGCCCAAGGGATTTTTCAGAATTACAAGAATGTTGTCGATACGGGCCGGATGAAGATTCCGTTCGGCATTGCTCAAATCGGGAAGGCCTTCCGCAACGAGATCACGCCGCGAAACTTCATTTTCCGTTCGCGTGAGTTCGAGCAGATGGAGCTCCAATATTTCATCGATCCGGATGACTCGACGTGGCCTGAAGTTTACCGTTACTGGATTGACTGGTGTAAAAACTGGCTGCAGAGCATCGGAATCCCTGCTGCGATGGTGGGGGAGGATGTGCATCCAGCGGAAAAGCTCTCGCACTATTCCAAAGGCACGACCGACCTGACCTTTGCCTTTCCCTTTGGGGCGCAGGAGCTTTGGGGGATCGCCTGCCGGGGCAATTTCGACCTGACACAGCACCAGAAGCACAGTGGCAAGTCGATGGAGTTCTTCGATGAGGTGCGCAAACAAGCGGGTAAGGAGCCCTTTCGCTACATTCCTCATGTGGTGGAGCCGTCACTCGGGTTGGACCGACTTTTCCTGGCCGTACTTACGGCGGCCTATCGGGAAGATGAGATCCCGAATGAGAAGGGGCAGCCGGAGAAGCGGGTTGTTCTCTCCCTCCACCCAAGTCTAGCGCCCTACAAGGTGGCGGTTTTTCCGCTTCTCAAGAACAAGCCTGAGCTTGTGGAAACGGCGAAAAAGCTCCGCACACAGCTCCGCAAGCGCTGGAACACCGACTGGGATGTGGCGGGCGCTATTGGTCGCCGCTACCGCCGACAAGATGAAATCGGAACGCCCTTTGGGATCACGGTGGACTTCGACACCATCGAAAAGGACAATGCCGTTACTATTCGTGATCGGGACACCACCGAACAGGTGCGGGTGTCCATCGACAAGGTGGAAGCCTGGCTTGCCGAGCGTCTGGGCTGAGCCATCGGGGTTGCCTATTTCCTGCAAAGGCGTCGCCCGGCAACGGTCGATGGCATTCTCAGGCGCGATCACGCCCCGCCGTGCCCATGCTTTTTTGAGCTGAAGGGGACACGGCGATAGGCTTGTTTCTATGTATCCGCTTGGGAAAGCGGTTTGTTGGCGGAGGAGCGGAAAGCGATCCAGAAATAGAGGATGCCACCGATAACGATGCCGCTGTCAGCAACGTTGAAGGTGGGCCAGCGGTAGAATTGCAAATCGACGTCGATGAAGTCGATCACATGGCCGTAGAGAAGGCGGTCGATTGCGTTGCCAAGAATGCCTGCTATGATGGGGCCGAAGACCCACTGCATGTGGGGTTTGTCCAGCTCGAGCTCGCGCCGGTAAAGAACCATCCCGACGAGAACAAGGAAAGCGGTGGAAATGAGCAGCCAGGAATGCCCCGCCAGGATGCCCCAGGCCGCTCCGGGATTCGTGGTATGGACGATGGAAAGAAAGCCTGGAATCAGCTCAATACCGCCGAAGGGTGGGTAGGCGTGCGGGCGGAAGCCTGAGCCATAGACGATCCAAGCCTTGGTGAGGCGATCAAGAAGGGAGATCGAGAAGGCCAGCCAGATCAGGATGGAATAGTTCCTGAATCCGTTGCGGAGGCTATCAGTTATCGCCATCGTCGTCGCCGAAAGAGACCTCACCCGAGCTTTCGGCGAAGACAGTGCCGCTGCGTTGCAGGCGGCGACGGGATGTGCTCTCGTGTTGACGCTGGCCTTCCAGGGAGAACCGGGTGAAGGGCACTGCCTCAAGGCGTTCTTCCGAGATTGCTTCGCCCGTGATCTCACAAACGCCGTAGGTCCCTTCGTGAATGCGGCGGATGGCCGCCTCGATTTCCTTCAGGGCTTCCTGTTCGTTGGCGAGGAGGCTGAGGGCAAAGTCCCGATCAAAGTTATCGGTGCCGGCATCTGCTGAAGTCGAGATATCGCCGGCGTCCTCCTTCTGCGAACGCTTGAGCGTATCGTTGGAGTGTTGCATCAGACCGGTCTTCACCGAATGGCGCAACTCCGTGAGGAGTTCGTAATAGCGCTCCCATTGTTTGGGGACCGGGCGCTGGTACGTCTGCGTCGGGCCCCCGCTGAGGCCGAGAATATCCTCCAGGGAGGCCGCACTCCGTTTGCCGCTGCGCGGTTCACTTGCGTCGACGGCTGCAGGGCGGGTGGCGGTGCGGGTTGCTTCAGCTTCGGCTTCGGCGCGGGTGGTTTCCTCGAGTTCTTCCTTTTTGCGGTTGCTAAGGTGTTCGCGAACGTCGTCGAGGGTGAAGAAAATCGGCGGGTGGCGGCGCGACGGGACCTTGAAGATGGCCGGGGTTTCCCGGCGGTCACGGCGTGCGGCTACGGCCTGCGAAGTGGCTTCTGCCGGGGTGGTTGGCTGTTTCTCGGCCACTCCATTTGTTGGGGTGGCTGCGGCTTCTGAAGAACCGGGTTTTGGGCGAAGATTTTTGGTGGCGGGCTTCTTCATCGATGCGGTTTCGCCGGCTTGTGCCTTCTTTACCGCGGTTTTCCTGACCGCGGTTTTTTTGGTCGCGGTCTTTTTGACGGCGGACTTGGGTGCAGACTTTGATGCAGCTTTTTTCTTAGCAGACATGGTGAGGGACGTAGTTGAAGGTGGTGCGTGGGTCAGGCGGTAAGGGCCTCGGCACAGCGAGGGCAGACCTCGGCCGATGCAGCGGATTCCAAAGCCGGGACCTTGCGCCAGCATCTCGGGCATCGGGTGCCATCGGCTTCTCGCGCATTGAGGGTGAGAGATGCCTCGGTTGTGGAATTGTTCAATGTCACTTCAGAGACAATAAAAAGTTCCGGGAGGATGGCCTGATAGGCGCGCAGGCGCTGGAAGGCCGGGTCCTTGGGGCTGCCAACGATCTCAATACTTGCCTCGATGGATTTTCCAATGACTTTGGCGGTGCGCAGGGCTTCGAGCTTCTCATTCACTTGATCACGAAGTTCGAGCAAGGCTTCGATGTCGCTGGAGGCCGGCAAAGTGCGCCAGCTGCTGGGCACCTCAGGCCATGAGGCCTCGTGTACCGTCCTGGCTTTGCCGGGTTCGTCCGGAAGGAAGCCGAAGGCTTCATCCGCCGTGAATACGAGAAGTGGAGCCAGCATGCGCAGGAGGCAGTCGGCGTGATGGAAGAGGACAGTCTGCGCCGAGCGGCGTTCCGGGCCCTTCGCCTTCATTGTGTAAAGGCGGTCTTTGAGGAAGTCGTGGTAGCGCGACGAGAGGGTGATGGTGAAATAGCGATTGAGCGCTTGGTGAACCCGGTGGAACTCGTAGGCGTCGTAAGCCGCGGTGACTTCATCAACAAGGGCGGCGAGTTGGGCCAAGGCCCACTGATCGAGCGGATTCAGCTCGTTTGGCGGGAGCGCGTGCCGTGACGGGACGAAGTCAAAAAGGTTTCCTAGCTGAAAGCGAAGAGAATTCCGAACCGTCCGGTAGGCATCCCGGGTGGTCTGCATGATCTCGGTGGAGATCCCGACATCGTTGCGGTAGTCGGTGCTCGCCACCCACAGGCGGACGACATCGGCCCCAAACTCCTCGATCAGTTTCTTTGGGGGGATGACATTGCCCATCGACTTGGACATCGCCTTGCCTTCGCCGTCGAGGACGAAACCATGCGTGAGAACCGTCTTGAAGGGTGCGTGGCCGCGTGCGCCGACCCCAAGAAGGAGGGAGCTTTGGAACCAGCCACGGTGCTGATCGCTTCCTTCCAGATAGAGATCGGCAGGCGAATGGAGGCGATCGTCCTGCTCGAGAACAGCCACGTGGCTCGCGCCCGAATCAAACCAGACATCGAGAATATCGAACTCCTTCTCAAAGGCATCGGGCGCTGTTTCCCCAGTGTCCGGATGGACAAATCCTGCCGGGAGGAAGGCCTCGATCGGCTTCTCATACCATGCGTTTGTTCCGTGTTCGACGACATGCTCGAGAAAGCGCTCAATGACGCGGGCGTCGAGGACAGATTGACCTGTTGCTTTTGAACGGATCGAAGGGATGGGGACGCCCCAGTGGCGCTGACGGCTCAGGCACCATTCCGGGCGGCGCTCAACCATCGAGCGGATGCGCTCGTACCCCCAGCGTGGGATCCATTCGACGGCGTTATCGATCGCGTCGATGGCTCGTTCACGCACCCCGCCATCGGCGAGTTCCATGAACCATTGTTCGGTGGCGCGGAAAATGATCGGGTGCTTACTGCGCCAGCTGAAAGGATATTCATGGCGGATCAACCGGTGCCCGAGAAGGAGGCCCTTCTTATCGAGTGCCTCGACGACCTTTGGATTGGCCTTGAAAACAAACTCGCCCTCCATCTCGGGGAATTCGGCGGTGTAGCAGCCCTTCGGGTCGACCGGGCAAAAGACCGGCAGACCGTATTGCCGCCCGATGGCGAAGTCGTCCGCTCCGTGCCCCGGGGCTGTGTGTACGCAACCGGTGCCCTGGGCGAGCGTGACGTGCTCACCGAGCATAACGAGGCTCCGAACATCAGGGAAAAACGGATGGGCCGCTTCAGCCCGTTCGAGGGCGCGTCCCTGGAAAGTTGCAACGACGGGGAGGGGAGCGAAGCCACAGTCCTTCTCAAAGTTTTCCCGCAAGCCCTCCGCGACGATGAAGTGCCGCCCGTCCGGGGCGGCGAGGGCGACGTAGTCGAGGTCCGGGTGCAGGCAGATGCCGAGGTTGGCGGGCATGGTCCACGGGGTCGTCGTCCAGATGACAAAGGCGCAGTTCTTCAATCCTTGGAGGACTTCATGGCGCGCTTCGTCGAGGACTGGCATGGCCACGTAGATCGAGGGTGACTCGTGCTCGTGGTATTCGATTTCGGCTTCGGCCAGGGCCGTGCGGAAAATCGGATCCCAATGGACGGTTTTGAAACCTTTGCGCACGAGTCCTTTTTCGACCAAGGCCAGAAGGACGCGAAGGATGCCGGCCTCATAGCTCGGCTGGGTGGTGACGTAGGGACGGTCCCAGTCTCCGAGAATGCCGAGACGCTTGAACTGGTTCCGTTGTTCGGCGACCCACCCCTCGGCGTATTCGTGGCACAGCTTGCGCAGGGCAACCGGTTCCATCTCATGGATCTTGTCGCCTGCTTTCTTAAGAACCTGCTGCTCGATGGGAAGGCCGTGGCAATCCCACCCTGGGACGTAGGGGACGTAGTGCCCGCGCATCGTCTTGTAGCGCATGGCGATGTCCTTGAGCACCTTGTTCAGGGTGTGCCCCATGTGGATGTCGCCGTTGGCGTAGGGCGGGCCGTCGTGGAGGATGAAAGGGACGGCGTCGCGGCGTCCATCAATGATGCGATGGTACAGGCTCTCGTCTTCCCAGGCCTGGAGGCGCTTGGGTTCACTGGTGGAAAGGTTGCCGCGCATCGGAAAATCCGTCTGCGGCAAGTTGAGGGTATCCTTGAATTCCTGTGCCATGGCATCGGGGCGAAACGGAGTCCCGCCGGTGTGAGAACGCGCTGAAAATGGGTGTACCCCCCGGCAAGTCAAGTACTCGAAGCACCTCAAAGGCACCGCTGATTTACGTTCGCTGCCACAAGGCCCTTTGCGGCGGCGCGGGAGTGCACGGAAGGACGATCCGCATGGAGGTGGCAAGGGTGGGCGGGGCATTTGCTGCCTGAAGCTGAAAAGCTTTTCTTGCAACAGTCTCGCCAACTCTCCACCTTCGGTCGCTTCATATGGCAATGGCTAAAGTAAATACGATCAGGAAGAAGAATGTGATTCGTTATAATAACGATCCCTGTGTGGTGCTGGAGTGCGCCATTCGCACCCCGCCGAACTTGACGTCGTTTTGCCAGATGCAATTGCGTAACCTTGTGAACGGGAAAGCGATCCATGTGCGTTGCCCCGTCAGCGAGAGCTTCGAAATCCTCCCGACGGAGCAGCGGAAAGTGGAGTTCAGCTACGAGAACCAAGGCGTTTATGCGTTCATGGATGACGACACTTTCGAGCTGATCGAATTGAATCGGGACACGATCGAAGACGCCGTGAACTATCTTGTGCCGGGGCAGAAATACGAGCTCCAGTACATCGACAGCAGCCCTTTTAATATCAACCTCCCCTCGGCCATTGAAATGAAGGTCATTGAAGCGCCGGATGCCGTGCGCGGAGATACTTCCGGGAACGTTCAGAAGCCTGTTACGGTGGAAACCGGCTTCACCGTCAACGTCCCCCTCTTCATCAAGGAGGGTGAGACGATCCGGATCAGCACGGACGACGGAAGCTACCTGGGTCGGGCCTGAACAGGTCCCATCGATAGCGCCGGGTCAATGCCGGTCCGGCGTCCCCGCAGGCGTCTTAGCCGGCGCGCAAGCTGATCCCCTGGATACGGCCGCACCCGTCAAGGGAGCGAATCGCGGTCATGATGCGATCTTCCGAAAAGGCCAGTTCACGCCGGGCGGCTGAACCAGGTACGCGAATGATCAAAGTGCGGGAGGCATCAATTTTCTCGGGTGCACACTGGCCGGCAAATCGTTCCCCGACGATATGATGCCAGTTGCGCGCAATGATCTCCTCGGGTGTTTCCTTCCCCAGTTGGTAGCGCTCGACGCAGAGCTCCACGAGGGAGTCGATTCCTTTCGCTCCGCGGTCGATGCTTCGGCTGCTCGGTTCCTCCAGACCTCGGAAGGCACTGATGAGCCTCTGGATGTACGGAGGATAAGACCGCTCAGCCGCCACCATGCGGGTGGGCGCACGGACAACTGAAGGCGTATCGTCTGGATCTGAACTCATGAGAAAATCAGACTCAGCTTTCAACACGGCCGCCCGCATGGCAACCCTCCCTGCACGCGATGCGGCGCACCATTCGATTTTAACTTGCGGTTTTCTCTGTCTGCACTTTGACTACTCAAAATTAAAACAGGAGAGACCAAATGAGGAGAGGCATGGGTACCGGAGGAAGAATCAGGGAAATCTGCCGGATGGGCCGAACAGGCCTTTTGGTGGCGGGTTTGGTGATACTGGGGTCCTGGCTGAACGGGCAGGAGGTGAAGCGCTATGAAGTTGTCGCCACGATCGGAATGATCGGGGACGTGGCCCGGGAGGTTGCGGGGGACCGTGCAACGGTGGTTTATATTGTGGGTGAGGGGGTGGATCCGCACCTGTACACCCCGACCCGCGGGGATGTTGTGAAGTTCAGGCGGGCAGATATCATCTTCTATAATGGGCTTCTTCTGGAAGGCCGGATGACGGATATTCTGAAGAACATGAAGAGCCGGGGGAAACCGGTCCACTCCATTGCGGACGCGATTCGGGAGAAGGGGGCCTACCCGATTTTGCCGGCGGACGAAGCCTTTGACCCGCATTTGTGGATGGACTTGACTGGATGGGTGGAAGCCACGCGGGTGATTGCGGAGATCCTGAGCGAGTTTGATCCGCCCCATGCCGGAGGGTATGTGGCGAATGCGGAAAATTATATCAACCAGTTGCAGGCGCTTGATGCATACACCCGGGAGGCGGTCGCCTCGATTCCCGAGGGCCGGCGTGTGCTGGTGACGGCCCATGACGCCTTTGGTTACTTTGGCCGGGCTTACGGCATTGAAGTGCGCGGTATCCAGGGAATCAGTACGGATTCCGAAGCCGGGCTTCGTGATATTGAGGGCCTGGTCCGATTTATTGTGGAGCGCGATATTCCGGCGGTGTTTGTTGAGTCGTCGATTTCTGATCGGAATGTGCACGCCTTGATCGAGGGGGCGGCCGCTCGTGGGCATACCCTGACAATTGGCGGCGAGCTTTATTCGGATGCCATGGGGCCGTCGGGGAGTTACCGGGGGACCTATATCGGAATGATCGACCACAATGTGACGACCCTTGTGCGTGCCCTTGGAGGCGAGGTGGCCGAGGGAGGTTTTCAAGGCAAACTGGAGAGGAGCGGTTTGTAACGCTTTGGGCTTATGGACCTTAAAATGTTGAACGCAGTGATTTCCGCTTGATGAAAGCCCGCGATCAGGAGCCTTCGGCGCACGTGCCGCTTTCCATCCGCGATCTGACGGTGGCCTACCATCGCAAGCCGGTAATCTGGGACATCGACCTCGAGATTCCGGAGGGCAAACTCGTCGGCGTGATAGGTCCGAACGGTGCGGGAAAGAGTACCCTTATCAAAGCCTGCCTGGAGTTGGTTCCCCGCGCGAGTGGAGACATTCGGATTTTCGGCAAACCATACCGTCAGCAGCGGAAGCGGGTGGGGTATGTGCCGCAGCGAGAGAGTGTGGACTGGGATTTCCCCGTGAGCGTTCTGGATGTCGTAGCAATGGGGACCTATGGACAGTTGGGCTGGTTTCGTCCGGTCAACCGGCGTTGTAAGAACCTGGCGATGGAAGCCCTTGAGAAAGTGAATTTGGCGGATCTCGCTCACCGGCAGATCAGTCAACTTTCGGGGGGGCAACAGCAGCGTGTCTTTCTCGCCCGGGCCTTGGTGCAGGATGCAAAACTTTACCTCATGGATGAACCGTTTGCGGCTGTCGATGCGGCGACGGAGCAGGCGATTGTTCGTCTTCTGAGGGAGTTGCGGGAGCGCGGCAGGACCTGCCTTGTGGTGCACCATGACCTGGCGACGGTGCCGGATTATTTTGATTGGGTGGTGATGATGAACATGCGTGTTGTGGCGAGTGGGCCGACTGCGGAGGTGTTTACGGCGGAGACGCTGCGGCAAACCTATGGTGGTCGGCTAACGGTGCTGAGCGAAGCGGCGGCGGCGATCCGGAAATCGTTGGA
>CAYOIB010000092.1:0-9986 GCA_964403935.1 uncultured Puniceicoccaceae bacterium
ACGAGTTCCAGGCATGGCTGGACGCTCCCATCGAATCTTTGGCAAGATCCGCTACCCACGGCTCCTTTAGCCGTAGCCGCGTTTACCAAAACGTGGACCCACGCCATCCACAGAACGCCACCGATCCTTATGAAACACCCCCCCCTTTCCGTGTTCTTCCGTGGACCCCTTCAGGTCCCGAGCCAAAGCCAACCATCCTTCAAACCACAGGCAGGAATGCCTGTGTCACAACGTAAAACAGACATTCCTGTCTGTTCCAAACCACCTCGCCCTTTCATCCTTCACCCCTCGACAGGTTCAGACGCGCCGAAGCCAAGGAGTCGGGGCAGGGCGAGGCCGGCACTGGCGGCCAGAGCCAAACGGTCGATATCCGGTTCGCGGACGGCGCGGATGGCGATGCCTTCGACGAAGGCCTGGATTGCGAGGGCGCGGGTAGCGAGCTCGGTGTCGTCCAGTTTCCTATTATGGGCTTCGACTTCGCGCTTGAGCCAGTTTGTAAACTCTTTTCGGTTTGCGAGATCCGCCTCGCGGAGCGCTCGGCCGATCTCTGGATCGCGTGTGGCCTCAGCGCTCATTTCGAGAAAGAGGACAGGATTCATCTGTCCCGAATCTCGCCGGACCCAGGCCTCGAAGAGCTCAAGAATGCGCTCGATAAAATCACCCTCGGACTGGAGACTGCGGATGACATTACGACGTTCCTCGATCTGTCGTTCGATGATTGCGAGGATGATGGCATTCTTGTTCTCGAAGTAGCGGTAGGCGAGGCCTTGGCTGACCTCGGCCTTCTCGGCGATGCAGGCCATGCTGGCAGCGTGAAAGCCAAATTCGACAAAAGATTGCTCCGCTGCGGCAAGAATTCGCTGGCGCTGCATCTCGGCATGCTCCCGCGAGCGGGGGCTCTGGCGCTCCTGCGGGGTCATGTGTGTTCCCTCCAGCCGCCCCCGAGAACCCGGTACAGGTTCACCCGGTTTGCTTGTTCCTGCACCTGTGTGGAGACCAGTGCCTGCCTGGCGTTGTAGAGCGTTCGTTGGGCATCCAGAAGCGTGAGGTAGCTGACTTGACCCGCGCGATAACGCTCTTGCGAAAGTGCATGTGTTTCCGTGGCCGATTCGACCATGTCTTCGAGAGCCAGACGCCGATCCCGCAAAGTCCAGCTCAAGGCGAGCGCATCAGCCACATCGCGGAAACCTGCCTGGATGGCCTGTTCATACTGCGCAAGAGCAATATCACGCTCCGCTACGGCGATATCCCGGTTGGCGCGGAGTCGGCCTCCCTGGAAAATCGGCACGTTGATCCGCGGAAGAAAACTCCACACGCCTGTTCCATCGCCAAAAAGTCCGGAAAGCTCGCCACTGGCGGATCCGATTGCTGCGGTGAGGGTGATTGAGGGGAAGAAGGCGGCGCGCGCCGCTCCGATGTTTGCGTTGGCTGCGAGCAGGGCGTACTCGGCGCGCTGGATGTCGGGTCGACGCAGGAGGACCTCTGAGGGGAGCGCCGCCGGGGCCGCGTTCAGCCCGCTCACGTCCGGATCGAAGGTTTCCGGGAGGAGCTCCGGTTCGATCGGGCCTCCGACCAGAAGCGTAAGGGCGTTGCGATCCCGGGCCACCTGTCCGGCAAAGAGAGCGGCATCCGCCCGGGCATTGGCCACGATGGTGCGCGCCTGATTGACCTCGAGGGCGGAAGCCGCCCCGAGTTCCCGGCGGCGTATCGTGAGCTCGAGCTCTTCTTCAAAACTGGCGACGGTGGCTTGGGCAATGCGCTCAAGCTCCTGATCCGCGGCAAGCGTGAGCCAGGCATTCGCCAGCTCGGCAATGAGCGAGATCTGAGCCCCTCGACGCGCTTCCTCAGTAGCGAAATACTCCTGAAGGGCCGCGTGGCTGAGGTGGCGGACCCGACCGAAAAGATCGATTTCAAACGAAGCCAAACCCAGTTCCGCGCGGTATTCTTCGACCTCCGGAACACGATCCCCGCCGGATCGGATCAAGCTGCCGGAAGCGCCCACCGCTGGCAGGCGGTCCGCCCGCCGGATACGGTAGAAGGCCCGGGCGCGTTCAACATTCAGGACGGCCGTGCGCAAATCCCGGTTATTTTCGAGGGCTCGGCTGATCAGTGTCTCCAGGGCTGGGTCCGTAAAGAAGTCGCGCCAGCCGACATCCGCCACCGCAAGGGCGCGTTCATCACCCCCGATAGCTTCGCCTTCCGCCGGCATGGGCCAATCCACCGGAATCTGTGGTTCCGCTGTCGGCAATTCCGGTTCCAACGTGGCACAGCCTCCGAGAAGGAGGGCCGCGAGACCGGTGATAAAGGTGTTTTGGAACTTACTCATGGTCCAGACCTCCCTCGCGCTTGCGGATGAACAAGCGCTCAATAACAAAGAAGAAAAGCGGGACAAAGAAGATCCCGAGGAAGGTGCCAACAAGCATCCCCCCAAGAACCCCTGTACCGATTGCCTTTTGTGCACCCGAACCCGCCCCGGTGGCAATCGCCAAAGGCACCACCCCGAGGCCGAAGGCGAACGAAGTCATCAGAATCGGCCGCAGGCGATCCCGCACCGCCGCAAGCGTGGCATCAACCAGGCGCATCCCATCCTGCAGGTTGATCTTGGCGAATTCCACGATAAGAATGGCGTTCTTGCTCGTGAGGCCCACGGTCGTGAGCATCGCCACCTGGAAGTAGACGTCGCGCTCCAACCCACGGGCCATATTGGCCAGCACCGCCCCGATAATCCCGAGGGGCGCTGCCAGGAGCACGGCGGTCGGGATCGTCCAGCTTTCATAAAGGGCCGCGAGGGCAAGGAAAACGATGAGGAGCGACAAAACGTAAAGAATCGTCGTCTGACCGCCCGCCTGCCGCTCCTGGTAGGACGTCGCCGTCCACTCGATGCCGAAGCCTGCTGGCAATTGTTCCACCAGCCGCTCGACTTCAAGCATGGCATCGCCCGAACTCACTCCTGGAGCGCCCTGTCCCTGAATCTGCACCGCCGGGACGCCATTGTAGCGCTCAAGGCGCGGCGAACCGTAGTCCCAATACGTCCGGCCAAAGGCGGAGAACGGAACCATTTCGCCGGCGACATTGCGGACAGACCAGCGGTGGAAATCCTCGGGAAGCATGCGGTACTCGGCCTCAGCCTGCACGTAAACCCGTTTGACCCGTCCACGATCGATAAAGTCGTCGATGTACATCCCACCCCACCCGATCCCGAGGGTGCGGTTGATCTCAGCCATATTGAGACCGAGGGCCGCCGCTCGTTCGTTGTCGATTTCGACACGCAATTGCGGGGCATCTTCCTGACCATTGGGCCGCACGTTGATCAAGCGGGGATTCTCTTCGGCGAGCCCAAGAAATTGATTTCGCGCCGCCATCAGAGCGTCGTGCCCGAGCCCCCCATTATCTCCCAGATACAAGGTGAAGCCCGCCGAAGTGCCGAGTTCCGTGATCGGCGGGGGGACAAAGGCGACGACGATGGCCTCCTTGATCTGGCTGAAAGCCGCCATCGCCCGCCCGGCGAGCGCTTCGACACTCTGTTCCGGATCGGTCCGCTCACTCCAGTCCTTGAGGCTGACAAAGGCTATGCCATTGCTTTGGCCAATGCCGGCAAAACTGAAGCCCTGAACCGCAAACACATCGGAAACGAGATCGCCCTCTTGTTCGAGGTAGAACGCTTCGACCTCTGCCATCACTTCCATCATCCGCTCCTGGGTTGCCCCAACCGGCCCGATGATCTGCGTAAAGAGCGACCCCTGGTCTTCGTTCGGCAAAAAGCCGCTCGGCAGGCGCAGGAACAGGTAGGCCATCAGCGCCACAATTACAGCGAAGACCAGCAGAAAGCGCTTGCTCCGGTGAATAATACCGCGAACAAGCGTTTGGTACTTGCTGTTGCCCGCATCAAAGGTCCGGTTGAACCAGCCGAAAAAGCCGGTCTCCTTCATCTGGTGACCCTGTTCAATCGGCTTCAGGAGCGTTGCACAGAGCGCCGGCGTAAAGATGATGGCGACGAGCACAGAAAGCGCCATGGCTGTTACAATGGTCGCCGAAAACTGCCGGTAGATGACACCCGTCGCCCCACCGAGAAACGCCATCGGGACAAAGACCGCCGAGAGAACGACACCGATCCCGATAAGAGCCCCCGTTATCTGATCCATCGACTTCTGGGCGGCCGCTTTTGGAGAAAGGCCCTCCTCCCGCATCAGGCGCTCGACGTTTTCCACCACGACAATGGCATCGTCGACCAAGAGGCCGATCGCGAGAATCATCGCGAACATAGTGAGCATGTTGATGGAGAAGCCCAGAATCGCCAAAACGCCGAAGGTGCCCAGAAGAACAACCGGGATCGCAATCGTCGGAATGAGCGTCGCCCGCCAGTTCTGCAGGAACAGAAACATCACGAGAAACACCAGGACCACCGCTTCGAGCAGCGTGTGCACCACCCCTTTGATCGCCACCTGAACGAAGGGTGTGTTGTCAAAAGGAACGGCCGCTCGCAACCCGGGCGGGAAATACTGCTCCAAGTCGTTTAGGAGGGTCCGGACGTTTTCTGCCGTCTCCAATGAGTTCGCCCCGGACGAGAGGGAAATGGCCACCCCGATCGCGACCTGCCCGTTGCGCTGCGACAGGAACCCATAGTCTTCCGACCCCAGTTCCACCCGTGCGATGTCTCCGAGCTTGAGAACGCTCCCATCCGTATTGCTTCGAATGACGACGTCCCGGAATTCCTCCGCGTTCTGCAAACGCCCGCGGGTGTTGATCGTGAAATTGATCTGCTGGCCCTCGATCGAGGGGGCACCGCCCAACTGACCGATCGAGACTTGCTGGTTTTGCGCCTGGATCGCAGCAATCACTTCATTGACCGAGAGCCGGTAGGACTCGAGCAGGCCCGGATTGAGCCAGATGCGCATCGCATACTGGGAGCCGAAGACCTGGCTGCTCCCGACCCCTTCCACCCGCGAGAGCGGTTCCGCGACATTCGCCACCACATAGTCCGCGATATCGTCGCGGTTCATACTGCCATCCTCGGAAATAAAGGCCACCACCAGAAGAAAGCCCTCACCGGATTTAGACACATTCACGCCCTGCTGCTGCACAATCGAGGGCATCAGCGGCATGGCCGATTGCAGCTTGTTCTGCACCTGCACTTGAGCGATGTCCGGATCGGTGCCGGTCTCAAAAGTCAGCGTGATCTGCGAACGCCCACTCGCGTCACTGTTTGACGACATATAAATGAGCCCATCGAGCCCGGTCATGTTCTGCTCAATGATCTGCGTCACAGAATCTTCCACCACCTGAGCGGAGGCCCCCGGATAGACCGCGTTGATCGTGACCGCGGGCGGAGCAATCGTCGGGTAACGGGCAATCGGAAGCTGCGTCATCGTCAGCGCCCCCGCGATCATGATGACGATTGCAATGACCCATGAAAAAATGGGTCGGTCGATAAAAAATCGGGCCATGCTGGATCCTCCTTAGTTTTGGCTAACGTCGGGCACCGGCTGCGCCGACTCGACGATTTGCACCTTCATTTCAGGACGGACCATCTGAAGTCCTTCCGTCACCACCCGGTCGCCTTGAAGAAGCCCATGCTCAATGACCCAGCGGTTTCCGATGGCATCGCCCGGAACCACCGCACGCTGTTCAACCGTATTATTCTCCCGCACAATCATGACCGTGCTGGAGCCGCTGGGGCCACGGATGACCGCCTGCTGCGGCACGAGGATCGCCTCCTCCCGGATACCCATCCCCACCGTGGCCCGGACATACATGCCGGGTAGCAGCACGTGGTCCGGATTGGGCACCACCACACGCAAAAGGAAACTGCCCGTCGTCGGGTCCACCGTCGCCTCCGAAAAGCCAACTTGCCCGACCTGACTGTATTCCGTCCCGTCTTCGAGCCGGATTGTCACCGGCAGGGCATCCGTCTCACTGAGGCTTCCATCCGCCAGCGCCCGCCGGAATCGCAACATCTCCCGGCTCGATTGAGTGACATCCACATAGATCGGATCGAGCTGGCGCACCGTCGCGAGCGCCCCCGCCTGATTCGCTGTGACCAGCGCTCCCTGCGTCACGGCTGACTTCCCGATGCGTCCTGAAATCGGGGAGGTTATGCGGGTATAACCCAACAGGACTTCCGCACTCTCCAAAGCTGCCTGCGCCACTGCCACCTCCGCTTCAGCTTCGCTCAGGGCCGCCAGGGCATTGTCCAGATCCTGCTGGCTGATGGCATTGGAATCCGCCAGCCCACGGGTTCGCTCAGCATTAATGGTCGCAAGGCGCAGGCTCGACGCCGTCCGGTCCAGGTTCGCCTTCGCCCGATTGTATTCCGCCCGGTACGTCGCATCGTCCAGCTGATAGAGCACCTCCCCCCCTTCAACAAGAGCCCCTTCCTCGAAAAGACGCTCCCTTACAATACCCGTCACCTGCGGACGCACCTCAGCCACCAGATAGGCGCTCGTGCGGCCCGGCAGCTCACGCGTCAAGGTGACCGTTTCTGCGACGGCCTCGACCATCTCCACCGCCGGAACAGGCATGGCCTGGGGTGCCGCCTCCTCCCCACAGCCCGCCAAGAGAGCCGCCACCGCCGAAAGATAGAAGGGAATTTGAATTCTTGCGCGTCGCATATCCATAAGAAAAGTCGATGAATGAACGGTTATTCACTCAGCCGGTCAAGAGTAAATTTGGTCAGTTTCTTCGGGAATGGACAAGCGCTTGGCCTATTCGTCAAATCCAGTGAAGTCTGCGCGGATGGGCATTCACTGCCGTTCGCTTCCCACCTGACGCCTGAAGGGCACGCCCAGGCATGGATTCATTGGTTCCTGGCGAATAACGCCGGGGGCTTTCAAGCAAGGCACCCTTCACGGATTCACCGGGGGTGCGGTCTCACCATCTATCCATCTTGAAGGAACCGTTATCTGTAGCGGGAATGTGGGGACGCCCCGTTCGCCACGTCTCACCATATCGTTCAGCAGGTTCACAGCGGCCCCGGCAAGCTCGTCGCGATGCGCCATAAGCCCGGTGAACGAGGGATACTTTATACCTCCGAAAAGATGAAGGGCAGCAAAGGCGACCTCCTCGGGGACTTGAATACCCAGTTTCAGCAGATCCCAATAATGGCCTAAGCGAAAGGAAAGGACAACGTCAGGACGGTAGCGTTCGATCCACTCCCTGAAGCCTTCCACCTCATGAATCGGCGTCAACAAAGGAGAAATCCTCTGATTGGGCGACACGGAAGCGAGACAAGCTCTGACCGATGCCTCACGCGAAAAATCATCCTCTACTGGAGGATTATGCCGCATGATGGCACAGCCGATACGCGTGTAACCCAATTCGCGAAGACGATTCCAGGCCAAACGGATGGCGGCAACGATGGATGCCCGGACCGTATGAATCGGCATGGCATAGGTGCGTCCACAGGAAACAAGCGGGAAGGCCGCCCCCAAGGGCACCCGAGAGACGTCGGCGGCATGGACCCGAGAGATCAAGGCCCCACAGATACCCCTTGCCTCCAGCACCCGAATGCACTCCGCAGCGGATCTAAATTCACTCAGGACATACGGCGTCACGGCATAGCCCAGGTGCCGGGCACTTTCGCGTACCTCATCCAAATACAGCGTTCCCGATGCCTGGGTCCCGTCCCCCCGCCGGGAATGAAGGTAAGCCCACGGCAGACCTTTCGCCCGGGAGTAGGCTTGGCGCGAACCCAGAGCAGCGTAGATCGGGTGCGGCACATAGCCCAGCCTCTTTGCCACCTGCCGCACCCGCTCAGCCGTCGACCTTTTTGTCCGTGGATCGTTGGCCAAGGCGCGCTGGACGGTGGATCGGCTTACCCCGGCAGCCTGCGCGACATCGCGCAGCGTCACCTCCCGCTCGCCACTGATTTCTCTCATCGAACCCACTTTTTCATATTTTGGGACAGAGCCCAAAATGAGGCGATTGTCGGGGAAGGCAAGTTGCTTATGCGTGTGGATCTGTAGCTTGAAAAGCTAACCTCAAACACAAAAGCCAACCTCAAAATACCCATATGATAAAGAAAATGAAGTCTATCATCCTACCCTCCCTGGCCCTGATGGCGTGGATATCATCGGCCGCCGCGTTTACTATCAACATTGATTTTGGCCAACCAACAAACATCACCACGGATCTGGGATGGAACAATGTCTTCGAGAACAATCAGATTCTGCCGAACCTCGTCGATTCAACCGGCACACTGACGGGCATTTCGCTGAATGCCCAAAATTTCGGTGGAGCCAACGGAAACGGCACGAGCGATGGCCCCTTCGACTGGCCTTCCAGCGCCACAAGCGACTCCCTCTACGGAAATCTTCTCCTGCCAGGACCGGCCCCCACCCTCGTCTTATCCAATCTCGACGAGGGCTACACCTATAACTTCACCCTCTATGCCTCACGCATGGGCGGCGGGACTTCTCGTCCAACCCGGTATGAGATCACCGGCGGAAGCGGCACCTACGGCAGCGGCATTCTCGACGCCTTTGACAACCAATTGGCCTTCGTAGCGATCGACGGCATTGCTCCCACCGAAAATGGCGAGATCGCCTTCCTCATGACCTCTCCGGAAGAGAGCCAGTTCTATTACCTCGGCGTCATGTCCATTGAGGCCACGGCGATCCCCGAGCCTTCCACCTACGCCCTGCTCTTCGGCGGCCTCGCCCTCCTCGGTGTCATCCTCAGGCGCGCCCGGGCTTGGCGCTCCTGATCGGCCAGCTTTCCCCTAATCCGTTCGAATCCCCCTCATCAAGTAGGTAGCAAAGCGCGTCCGCGAGGGCGCGCTTTTTTCATTTGCGGGCCTGTGTCACGCCCAAGTGAAACAGACATCCCTGTCTGTTCCAAACCACCACGCCCTTCACCCTTCCCTCTCCCCCTTCCTCTGTGTGCTCTGCGGTAAGTTCTTCCAGAGCCCAGGTTTCCCATCACGTGGCTTGAGAACGCGGAGCGCGCGGAGGAAGGGGGAGAAAGTTTGAAGAACGAAAGGGAAGGATTAAAAGTGGACCAAGACAGCTATCCATCGAACCCCACCGATCCACACGGAACAACACCCCCTTCCGTGCTTTTTCCGTGTTCTTCCGTGGATCCCAGTTCCCCAGCCCAAGCCAACCACGGGACCAAAGACCCTCTCCCTCCTGCCTTCCTCCGTGCGCTCCGCGCTCTCAAGCGAGGCACGAGCGGGCGGTGAAACAACCCTCCGAGCCCACGCCAACCACAGATCAAGACAACCATCCACCGAATATCACCGATCCACACGGAACAACGACACGCCTCCTTCCGTGCTTTTCCGTATTCTTCCGTGGCCCCTTCAGAGCTGGTACAGGTTCAGGCCATGGGTAACAAAAAAGGTTCAAGACATGGGTAACACTTTTGTTAAGAGGATGATGCCATGGAAGGAAACCAAAATGATCGATGAACGCATGAATTTTGCCTTAAAAAGCCTTCAAGAGGGGGTAAACTTCAGCGAACTGTGTGGCGCTTACGGCATCAGTCGCAAGACAGGCTACAAGTGGTGTGAACGCTACATGAAGGAAGGCGCGGTGGGTCTGCATGATCTAAGCCGGAGGCCGGCGAGGAGTCCAAATCAGCTGTCGGAATCGCTTATGTGTCAGATTGTAAAACTTC
This sequence comes from uncultured Puniceicoccaceae bacterium, assembly GCA_964403935.1. Classification (GTDB taxonomy): domain Bacteria; phylum Verrucomicrobiota; class Verrucomicrobiia; order Opitutales; family Oceanipulchritudinaceae; genus SLLG01. The sequence goes on from CAYOIB010000092.1 coordinate 9,616, forward strand.
ATCAGAGGCATCCGAAGTGGGGTCCGAAGAAGATCCGGGCTCTATTGCTCAAGGATGTAGCTTTCGCCGCAAATGCGCCTCCGAGAGTAGCCTCAAGCGGATTTTCGAGCGCTGTGGGTGGACGGATAAACGCACCCGCCGCAAGCACCAGGAGACCGGTCGCATCAGCTCCGGCGCGCGTGCGGAGAGCACCAACGAGGTCTGGACCGTAGACTTTAAAGGCTGGTGGCGCACAAGGAATAGGGAGCGCTGCGAGCCATTGACCGTGCGCGATGAACACAGTCGCCACGTGTTGAGCGCTCAACCGATGGCGCGCTCGGACACCGAATCAGTAAGGGCGGTCTTTGAAAAGCTCTTCGAATGTTACGGTC
>CAYOIB010000093.1:0-8112 GCA_964403935.1 uncultured Puniceicoccaceae bacterium
ATTGCCCTAGCAGCGGCTTCGTTCAACAACTGTTGGGACCAATAACTGGCGAAACGCTGCTTAACTGCTACCAAGCATGATTGCACCCCTGCATAACCTACCAGGTAAGATCTACTTGACATGATTTGAAGCCGAATCGGAGGGACGGGTTGCGGGTGCATCTTGGGGGGGGTGTGCGATGGTAATGGGGTCTCGGGGCTCTGCCATGGGCACGAGGGAGGAGAAGTCCGGCTTGCTCTTTCCTGTAAGGTGTCTACCGCTGTTGAAGGAGGGGCCATTCGGCTCCGTCCCGACTGATCTCCAAAGTAGTATCCCATCATGCGTTTGGTTGTACTGAAAGAAGCATTGAGTGAACCGCGGGTTGCGCTGATCCCTTCCGTCGCCGAGCGGCTTTACAAGCTGGGGCTTGAGGTCCATGTGGAATCGGGCCTTGGGGAGCAGGCGGATTATCCTGATACCGCGTATGCCGCTGCGGGCGCGAAGATTTTTGAGGATCGGGCGCAGGAGCTGAGATCGGCGGATATCGTTTGGCGGGTTCGAAAACCGCCAGCAGAGGAGATTGCATTGCTCAAGCGTGGGGCACTGCATGTGAGTTTCTTTGATCCGTTTCGGGAGAAGGATTTACTCAAAGCTTTTGTCGAGGCCGGGGTAAATGCGGTATCGATGGAGCTGATGCCGCGCACGACTTTGGCGCAGAAGATGGATGCCCTCAGTTCGCAAGCGAATCTGGCGGGTTATGCGGCGGTTATTCAGGCGGCGGCGCTTTCCAGAGGTATCTTTCCGATGATGATGACCCCGTCGGGGACGCTCTCACCAGCGCGGGTATTTGTTGTCGGGGTGGGGGTCGCGGGTCTGCAGGCAATTGCAACGGCCAAGCGGCTGGGAGCCCGCGTTGAAGCTTTTGACACGCGCCCTGTCGTTGAGGAGCAGGTGCGTTCCCTGGGAGCCAAGTTCGTGAAGATCGATCTTGGAGAGACCGGTCAAACGGAGCAGGGCTACGCCAAGGAGCTCACACCTGAACAGATTGAGCGTCAGCGTGAGGGCATGGCGAAGGTCTGTGCCCACAGCGATCTCGTGATCACGACGGCGAAGCTCTTTGGGCGTCCGGCTCCGATCCTTCTTGATGCTGAGATGGTGGCACGGATGCAACCGGGGAGCCTCATTGTCGACTTGGCGGCAGAGGCTGGGGGCAATGTGGAAGGCACCCGGTTGAACGAGATTCATACGACCGAAAACGGGGTTCGCATCATTGGGCAGGGAGCTCTTGAGGGAACTGTGGCCCGCGATGCCAGCGCAATGTATGCATCGAACCTTCTGGCGTTTCTGGAGCACTTCTGGGATGGCGAGTCCAAGTCTTTTGCCTATCGTCTGGGCGACGAGATTCTGCAGGGCTGCCTGTTGACTCATGAGGGTCGCATCATTCACCCGAAGTTTGGCGGAGCATGAGCTGAACGGGTGAGCACCCGGTATTTAGATTGCGTGGTCTTCTGATAACCTTCCGTAACAACCCATGGATATTGTTCAGCTAATCTTTATTTTCGCGCTCGCAGCTTTTCTTGGCTTCGAGTTGATCAACAAGGTGCCATCGCAGCTACACACGCCGCTGATGTCAGGAACCAATGCGATCAGTGGCATCACGGTTGTTGGGGCATTGGTTGCCGTGGATTTCAGTGGCGGGAAATTTGCTGTGACTCTCGGGGTGATTGCTATGGTGTTTGCGACGATCAATGTCGTCGGGGGCTACCTGGTGACGGACCGGATGTTGGGGATGTTCCGGAAGAAGGGGGGCGAGGGTAAATGAGCGCTGCTTACATGAACTTGGCCTACATTATTGCGGCCATCCTCTTTGTCTTCGGGATCAAAATGCTGGGGCGGGCTGAGACTGCTCGTCGGGGAAATCGGTTGAGCAGTGTGGGTATGCTGATCGCCATCGTTGTTACGCTTGCTCAAAGGGGGCTGGCCTATGAATGGATCATTGTAGGCCTTGTCATTGGCAGTGTGATTGGCTTGGTTGCCGCCCGGAGGGTCAAGATGACGGGTATGCCCGAAATGGTCGCTCTGCTGAACGGTTTTGGCGGGATCGCCAGCTTGCTCGTTGGGTGGTCGGAGTATGAAAAGATCCGCACGCTTGGCGGTGGACTGTATTTTCAAACAACTGGAAGCGACCCTTACTTTACGTGGGTAGCTATCATTCTGGCCGTTGCAATTGGCGGTATCACCTTTACTGGGAGTATGCAGGCCTGGGGCAAGCTTTCCGGAAGATTCGGGAGCCGGGCTGTCGTTTTTTCGGCTCAGCGTGCGGTTAATAGTCTCGTTCTGATCGGGATCGCGGTCACAGCGATTCTCTTTGTCGCCGGTTATGGCAGGATCGATGTCACGGTGCTCTATGTGACGTTTTTTGTTCTTATGGCGCTGACACTCCTTCTTGGCGTCCTTGGTGTCATGCCGATCGGGGGTGGGGACATGCCGGTGGTCATTGCCCTTCTTAATAGCTTGTCTGGTTTGGCGGCGGCAGCGGCGGGCTTTGTCATTTTAAACACGGTATTGATTGTGGCCGGTGCCTTGGTCGGTTGCTCGGGTCTGATTTTGACCCTCATCATGTGCAAGGCGATGAACCGATCCTTGAGGAATGTGCTCTTCAGTGGCTTTGGCTCGGCTGAACAATCAAGCAGTGCTGACGTGACAGGGGAGATGAAGCCGGCATCGATTGAAGACGCATATTACGTTCTGGAAGCGGCGAGCAGCGTGGTGATTGTGCCGGGGTATGGCATGGCCGTGGCGCAGGCGCAACATGCGGTAAAGGAACTCGGCGATCTTCTCGAACAGAACGGAGCGGTTGTACGTTACGCCATTCACCCTGTGGCCGGGCGGATGCCTGGACACATGAATGTGCTGCTGGCTGAAGCCGATGTGCCTTATGAGCAGTTATGCGAGATGGATGCCGTGAATCCGACCATGCCATCGGTGGATGTCGTCATCGTCATCGGAGCAAACGATGTTGTGAATCCGGCTGCCTCACAGGATTCCAGCAGTCCGATTTACGGGATGCCCATTATCAACGCACACGAGGCGCGAACGGTTTTTGCTCTCAAGCGAGGGCAGGGTGCTGGCTTTAGTGGTCTCGTGAACCAGCTCTATTTCCTTGAGAAGACGCGGATGCTCTATGGCGACGCAAAGGCGACGGTAACAGGCTTGGTCGCTGAATTTAAGAACAATAGCTGACACCCAGGGTTCAAAGGCCTTCGAGAATTTCCCCGTAGATTCGGCGGGAGAGGGCTTCGTCTCCAATTGCGCCGATCCGGATGGTCAGATCCGATGTCTGCCGCGTCACTTCATTGACCCAGATCGTGATGCTCTGGTCTTGAGCCGTGATTGCATGAATCTCCGCGGAAATGGCGTCAGCGGTGGCCCGTGTTTCGACGAATTCGAGGGATTCGACAGCACGACGTGCCGATGCATAAACTTCACCGACAGGCGCACCCACGGGTGCGCGAAGATCACCCCGAATGTACGACACCGCCGTCTGGCCAGCATCCGTCACGGTTCGGCAGCCAACATGAAAGGCCGTGAACATGAGCATAAGCGCAACCGGAAGAATCATTGGGAATCTTTTCATAATAGAGCCAAGGGGCTCAATTAAAACGCTTTGTCAAATTCAGCCAAGAATCTGGCCTCGGCCCGGGTAAAAACTCCGGTACTCAGATCAGACGAAAGCAAGGGCCTCAGGCCCTCTATGCCAGTGTAGAGAAATAACGGATGCTGGATGTTATACTTTGGAGAAGGCCCCTCCCGCATCCGTGAAGGTCACGCCGCCAAGAACTCGCCACATCATGCGGCGACTCTATCTGAACATCGCCCGACAAGCGCAAAAATCCTTCGTCAAACCGCGCAGTGTGCGCCGCACCTTCGCGGATGGGCAATGAAAGATGCGTTCCTCAGGACGTTCTCGAACGAGGGCTCAATATCTTGCGCAATAACTTCCTAAACCGTATGATTACTGGATATTCGATTGTTCTGACCCATATCCTTTTCAGCGTCGTTGATGGAGGTGAGACAAGAAGCCATTATGACGAATAGTATTTCTCCGGTCGCTTAAGCACTGCGTTTCTTGTATCCACAATGGGAGATTGAAACGACGAAAAATCAAATGTGCGATACGCTTGGTGGTGTGTGGCGAGAAGAATACAATCGTAGGCATCGGAGATATCGACGCTCTTGCGTCCGGCGAACTGGGGGTGTTCGCGCGTAGCTTTGATTTCAGGGATGAAAGGGTCGTTATAGTCGACGCGCGCGCCGCGGGCTTCGAGTTTTTCTATAAGGACATAGCTGGGCGATTCACGTTCGTCATCGACATTGGGTTTGTAGGAGAGGCCGAGGAGAAGGATGCGGCTTCCCTTGAGAGGTTTGGCATCATTATTGAGGGCCTCAGCAACGCGGGCGATGACATAATCGGGCATGCGTGTGTTTATTTCACCGGCAAGTTCGATGAAACGGGTGTGCTGTCCGTATTCGCGGGCTTTCCAGGTAAGGTAGAAAGGGTCGATGGGGATGCAGTGGCCGCCAAGTCCGGGTCCGGGATAGAACGGCATATAACCGAAGGGCTTTGTGGCTGCGCCATCGATTACGTCCCAGATATTGATGTTCATCTCATGGAAAACGACCTTCAGTTCATTAACGAGGGCGATGTTAACAGCGCGGAAGATGTTTTCGGTGAGCTTAGTCGCCTCCGCGACGCGGCAGGAGGCCATCGGATGCACTTTGTCGACGGCTTTGCTGTATAGTTCGACGCAGCGCTCCAGGCAGGCAGGGGAGAACCCGCCCATGAGCTTGGGGATCGTCTTGACCGAGTGATCGGTGCGTCCGGGATCTTCGCGCTCCGGGGAGTAGGCAAGATGGAAGCCCTTTCCCGCTTCAAGTCCCGAACCTGCCTCGAGGACCTGCCGAAGGTCGGTGTCGGTGGTCCCGGGATAGGTCGTGGATTCCAGAACGACGAGCTTTGCCCGGTCCGATCCCTTGTCCCGCTTTCCGAGATAGGGTGCAATGGCTGCGCCTGAGTTCAGGACATAGGAGATATCTGGCTCCCGGTATTGGTTGAGGGGAGTCGGCACGCAGATAAGGACGGCTTCGACCTCAGAGACGCGGGAGAAGTCGGTAGAAGCCTCGAGAACGCCGGAGGCCCGCGCCTTCTGAAGGGTGACCGCATCGATATGGCGGATATAGGAACGCCCCTCGTTGATGGCGTCGATCTTGGCTGGATCGACGTCCAGTCCGAGGACCTCGACCCCGGCTTCCGCGAAGCGCATGGCGAGAGGCAGGCCGACGTAACCGAGACCCATGATGGCAATTTTCATATCTGTTGAAGGGTGCGTAAGGAACAGGATTACTTTCTTGGCAGCGTGGTCGGGAGACCCGCACGATTGTCTGCCGAGGGCGGCACCATCCATCGGTCAGTCCATTCAGCGCAGCTGAGAGCAAGCATTCAACGGAAATTGTGTCATGGGGCGGACGCGTCAAATGGAAAAGTCGGCCTCGCCGAATGCCCGTTTTCGCTTGATGCTACAGGGGGGCTAGTGGATTTCTTGCTAATGGACGTGCTTTTCACATTCCGTCTTGGTGAAGGCAACCGTTACGTGGACGAGCTTTATGCTCAGGTTGGCAGCAGGTTGACGGTGCGAGCCGATCGGAAGGCGTTTTGGCATCCGCGTGCAGGCATTAAAGTGCTCAATCTTCACTGGCCGGAGCATCTCTTTGAGCGCGCTCCAGTCACGGACGGGGACGCGGAACGTTTTCTGAAGACCCTTGAAGCGTGGAAGCGCACGGCTGCGGTTGTGTTGACGCGCCACAACAGTAGGCCACATTTCGGTTCCCAAGTCCTGCGACGCATCTATGAAATCGCGGAGACCCATGCGCACGGAATCGTGCATTTTGGCGAATACAGCCTGGACGAGTGCCGTTTGAATGAGCGGGGGGTGCTTGAGCAGCTCCACGCGGTGATCCCGCACCCGCTTTACGAGACGCAGCCGAAGACGCGGAACGCGGGGGAGGCCCGGGTTCGTTTGGGGATTCCCGGCGACAGGTATGTGGTGTGCGCTTTTGGCAATATGCGGCACCGGGAGAACGCCGGACTTGCTCTTTCCATTTTTCGTTGTTTCTCCAACCCGAAAAAGACTCTTGTGGCCAATCGGTGGAGGGATGCGCATCCTCCGTCCAGGCTGCGACCAGAAGCCTATATACGCTGGATATGGTGGAAGACACGTAAGTCTCTCGGCTACCGTTATCGCTTGAGTAATGAGTTTGTTTCAGACGAGGACGTACAAGACTATATGCTGGCGGCCAATGTTGTGCTTATCGTGCGAAGCGGAAGCCTCAACTCTGGGATTCTTCCGCTTGCTTTTACGTTCGGTCGAGTCGTCGTTGGCCCGGACAGCGGCAATATCGGCGAGTGGTTGCGAAAGAGCGGGAATCCGGTCTTTGCCCCGCAGACAGTCAACGGATCGGACGTGCTGCGGCGTGCCGCCGAGCTGGAAAGGGGTGGTCAGGGTGAGAAGAACTTCCAGTTTGCGCAGCAGTATTGGAATCCAAAACTCGTGACGGATCAGCTCATCGAGTTCATGGGTCGCGTCCGGCGAGATCGGTTTGGTTATGGCTTTTCTCAAGATGATTGAACCGGCTGGAGGATGAATCGGAGCGCTCGGCGAAATCATCTTTCTCGGCAGCAATCTGCAGCCTGCGAGGGTGTCCATGATCATGCCGGTAACGACTTGGCCGCTGCGGATATTTTACGGTGAATCGATGTGGCGGTCGACCAACGTGGTGACATCGAGCTTCCGGAGTGCGTTTCAGTGGTTATACTGACGCACCGCCAAAAGTGCAGTCCGGAAAACAGGGAGAAATTCAGGTTTTCCTGATAAGGTTTTTCTAATCATTGATAGGGAATGGTTTGCGCGCCTCCTTATGAGCGAGGCCTGTCGTTTATCTCAGGGAATCGGGTTGTTTCGCCCCGGATATTTTGGAGATTGACTGAGACTATTTAACAGAGTTTACAAATATTGAATGGCTTGGGTATCTGATGGGTTACTTCGTAGAAAAACGGGGCTGGTGCCCATAGACTGCAGCACTCCTTGTGCATCGGCTGCTGCAAGACGGTGTGGACGTGGGTGCATAAACTTCGGTGGGCCATGGTGAGAGCGCACCGTGACTGCTTTCAGGACGTCCTCTATGTCGATCAAACCAGGTGCATGCGCCCGTGCACAAAGCGGCGGAAATCGGTAAAGAGGCCGCAGCCTCAATATATTATAGGGTCGCCGGACTTAAGGTGATACCCAAATTGAATGAAATCCGTTTACAGTGCTATTCTCCGGCTCTTTGGAGTCTCGTCCTCTGGTTCAGGAAAACGTGTGTATTGGGTTTTTGGATCGAGCGGAGCGGGAAAGAAGACATTTATCCAAGGTGCGGTCGGAGACTCTGGTGTATGCTCGCGTTTTGGAATCGCCGAACCTATTGACTTGGTCCCGGAAAGCTTCTTGTTGCGGAAAGCGCGTGAACGGTTGTTCACGGCTATATGCAAGGCACTGAGGCGCAAGGATAATATTCTCGTCAAGACACAGACAGTGGACTTTCGGAAGACCCCGCTTATCCACCGTGTAGCTGCAAAGTATCCATTGTTACGGCATGAGATTCTTTTTCTGGTTACAACACGGGAGGTGGTTAGGCAGCGTTGTCTTGAACGTGCGCAAAGAGGTCTTCCTTTTTGGGTAGAGCATGCAGAGTCTTTTGATTATGAAAAAGAGATTCTGGATCAGATCGGCTATGCGAAACGATTTTCCGAAGAGATGTCGATGCCTGTAAGAATCATCGATACGAGAAATGCCCTCGTCTTGCATTCGACTCGCAGCCTTGACGAATTGGAAGCTGCCCTTTTAGCGAAAAATTCCTTTGATGGCGTAGGGGGATAAGAAGTCGTTCGAAGAATCGAATGATTCCACCAACCGGAGTCGTTTGTCTCAAGACAGATCAGCAGGGGGGTAATGCCTGCAATCTGAAACGCCGCTTGGGGACAGGTTCCAACTATACGGAATCCGCGGGCAAATTCGGGCGGGCGGTTGCGATTTC
>CAYOIB010000093.1:8212-9572 GCA_964403935.1 uncultured Puniceicoccaceae bacterium
GAGCTTGCCGCTTATGGCGATGAGTTCGGCAAGGCAGTCTCGGTTTCCGGATATTCCATCTGGGTGGGTGCTCCGGGAGAAGACAGCACCGCGACCGGGGTCAACGGCAACTCCGCGAACAACCAGGGAGCGGACTACGGTGCCGCCTATGCTTTTTCCGTGGTTGAACGCTATACCGTGACCTTCGACCTCGGAGCGAACGGAACGCGTGTCGGCGGGGGAGAATTGCTACAGTCGGTGAATGCCGGAGAAGCGGCCGCAGCACCGGAGGTCCGCGCGAATAACGGGTGGATCTTCAATGGCTGGGATCGTTCGTTTGAGGCGATCACCGGACAACTTACCGTGAATGCCGTCTATTCGGTCGATCCTTCGCGGGTCATTGACTTCGACGACCTCGCCTCAGGGGCAACAATTCCGCAGACCTACGGCACCGAGGACGGAGTCGTGGAGATCCGCTTGGGGCGGGCACCGTCCAGCGGTCTGGGAATCACGGCAAGTGCGTCGAGAGTGACCACGGGATACGGCGACCTCAGCCTGGCCGCGAGAGTCACGGATTCCAATTCCAGCTTTGTCATTCATATTTCCGCGCCGGGCTCGAAGGTCACCCTCCAGTCCTTCGATATCGGCCGGTCCGGTGCCACCACGCGAACCGTGCGGTGGAGGACTTACGACGCCAGCGGGCTCAACCCAACACTGCTGACCTATGCGGAAGGCCCTTCCTCTGGAAGGAACACCGTGACCGTGGGCACCACATACGACGATGGAATCCACCTGCAGATCATCGATGGATCCAGTTCAGGACTATGGTACCATGCGATCGACAACATCCGTTACAGCATCGAGTCGGATTCCGGTGTGATCACCCACCGGCAGAAATTCGACATGCTGTTTGAGAGCGCGGATATCACCGGCGATGCGGCCACAGAGAATGGCGACGCGAACGGGAATGGAATCCCCAATCTGGTTGAATATGCGATGGGCGGGAATCCGGTGACTCCGGGCGTCACAACCCATATTTTCCCGGGAACCGATACATCCGGTGGGTTTTTTGAGATCGAATTCCAGAGATTGAAAGATCTTGTCGGCCTCTCTCTGGTTTGGGAAATTTCCACTGATTTGGCTGAATCCTCCTGGGATTCGGCTTCCGCGGTTTCAACGACGGTGGTCGACCCCGATGTTCATGGAAACGGTGAGGTGGAGCGGGTAAGGGTGAGATTTTCCACCGGGAGTCAGCCCAAGGCCTTTTTTCGGCTAAAGGCCTCTTTCGAGGGCTGAGGAAGCTGCTTTTAATCAGCTCTTTGCCGCTTCCTGAAATGGCACACCCGTCAGGAGTCGAACCTGAAACCTCCTGATCCGTAGT
>CAYOIB010000094.1:0-9559 GCA_964403935.1 uncultured Puniceicoccaceae bacterium
AGGTTTCTGCACGTGGGGACTCATTGCTACGCGCCCTATCGTTTGTCGCGGTGCGCGGGGAATTCAATTGTTTCCGAACGCTGAGAGGGTCGTTCAGCTTTGTAAAGGTCGTATACTGAATTCGTGACCAAGTTTCGCGGAGGTGCTTTGGCTGAGTGAAAAAAGCGTTCAACCAGATGGCATGGCCCCGTTGGGACTCGACTTCACGGACGCCGGGCCCGTAGTGGATGGCGCATGTTGCGGATAGAGGAAGCGGAAAACTGGAAGACGATCACCCATCGGGATCATGCCCAACTGGCGGGGACCCTGGCTCGGGAATGGGGGGGGCTATTTGTCGTGCCCGATTCTCTGGAAAGGGTGGTGGAGGCAACGGCACGCCACGAGGATGGATGGGACGAACGCGATGTTGAACCCCGGATCACCTATGCGGGAGCTCCTGCGGCCTATTGCCGACAGGCATTTAAGGAAAGGGTGCCCTTCGAGGGAATCGATTTTCCGGACTATCTGGAGGTCCGGGCGGCATCGGCTGATCGCTTGAAGGACGATCCATTTGCAGCCTCTCTCGTCAGTCGACAGACGGTGACTGCACTTTCCGAAGAGATGGATCTTTCTGGGCTCTCCGATCGGGAACACCGCCGCCTCATCCAGTTTCTGGAAGATGAACGTGCGCGGCAGGCGAACCTGCTGGAGGCGCTGAAGGCAGATGAACAATTCGCGGGGCGGGAGGTGGAAAGCCTGCTTGAACAGGGATGGCGTCTTCTGCAGGTCTGCGACCGCTTGGCTCAGATTGTCTGCCTCCGCGTTTCGAGTCCGGTGAGTTTGGGTGAGGCCCTGCCGATGGTGGACGGCTGGGAGCGGATTGTATGGTGCGAGCCTCTCGGGCCCGAGCGCTACCGCCTGATCCCGTATCCATTCCGTGAGCCCCAGCTTCAAGTCAGGGTGCCCTGCCGGCGCTTGGTGGGGAAGGTTTTCAACAGTCACGAGGCTGTTCAAGAGGCGATGCGTGAAGCACCGGTGGCGTATTGCACCATCCGGTTTGTCTGAAAGCTATCGTTTTTAAGATGATGCTTGAACTGTCTGTTTCAGCAGAAAAGACTCTGGAGTTTTAAGGTGCGGGTGGACGCTCGTGGCCGTTTGTCAAATTGGGTTGCTTGATGCTGTGCAATATAGGTGTCCGTATTGGTCTGATGTACTTCGTGGTGGCGAGCACATGGGTTATCTCGACGGATTTCCTCTGGGCTTCGAAGGTGGCTGGCAGCACCTCATGGGGGATAGCCATCCAAACGGCCAAGGGGCTCAGCTTTATCGCGTTTTCGGCATTTCTGATTGGCTGGCTGGTTCAACGAGAAGTGAGCCGCTTGAAGGAGACGCAGTCCGAGCTCCGCAAGAGCCAGAAATCGCTTCAGGATATGTTCGAATGCCACCCGCTTCCCCTCTGGATCTACGATGCCGAGACGTTGCGGTTTCTGGCGGTCAACAGTGCGGCCACCGCCAGCTATGGCTACTCGAAGGAAGAGGTTTTGCGAATGACGGTGGGAGAGATCGCCGTTCATGAAGACCTTCCCGGCCTGCGGCGTGCTCTGGCTGATTCTTCTTCCAGCCGGCGGTCAAAGTGTTGGCGGCACCGTCTCAAGAACGGGCAGGAGATCTATGTCGATATCTTCACCCATTCCGTGAATTATCAAGGTCGGGAGGCGCGCTTGGTGGCCGCCGTCGACGTTACGGGCCAGACGGAGGCCCGCGATCGGCTGGTCCTGGCTCTCGAGTCAGCCGCTTATGCGGAGCAGTCGAAGAGCAACCTTCTGTCGACAGTGAGTCATGAGCTGAAGAGTCCGTTGCATGCGATTCTGGGGCTGAGCCAGCTTGTCCTGAGCGAGTTCGATGAGACATCTGTGCGTAAAGAAGATATCGAGGCCATCCACGAACAGGCGACCCTGATGGAGGAGCATGTCAGCCGTCTGATTGAGGCGGCTGCGTTGGATGAGCCCAGCAATCCGACCGCTGGGGAAGTGAAGATCGCGGCGCTGTGCACGGAGTTGGCCCGCCACTATGCACCCATCTGTGAGGTCAAAGGCCTGAGCTTTAGTTTTGAGGAGAACGGGGTAACGGCTTCGCCGGTGGAAGCCGATCCGAGTGCCGTCCGAAAGATCCTCCTGAATTTGCTGTCGAATTCGTTGAAGTTCACGGAGACCGGAGGCATCAAGCTTCGCCTTGAGCAATTAGATCAGAGGGTAAAACTTTCGGTTGAAGACACGGGCATCGGCATCCCGACGGAGGAGACCGAGCGAATCTTTGAAGCGTTTACGCAAGTGGATTGTGGGTTGAATCGCCGCTTCTCGGGCTGTGGGCTCGGCCTCTTCCTCGCCCGGGAGCTGGCTGTCCGCATGGGGGTACAACTCGAGCTGGAGTGGAGTCAGGTGGGTGTGGGCAGCTGCTTCTCTCTGGTGATTCCTATACGGGTGGAGCTCAGTGGGGTTGCGGGAGGATGAAGCGTTTGCCTCGAAGGCCTTTTTCGGTTGTCTATTCGATTCGAGGACCCGATATTGGGTGCCTCTAGCAGCGTCAACCGAGGCTTCATTTTCTTATGGAAACAGACACCCCAATTACCCAAATCCTCGAGTTTAAAGGCAGTCAGGTGCATTCGGTCGGGCCACAGTCTTCGGTGGCAGACGCCGTGCGTATGATGAATGAACTTCGGGTCGGGTCCTTGGTCGTGATCGAGGCTGGCGTTCCTGTCGGGATCTTCACGGAGAGAGACGTCTTGACCCGGATCGTCGATGCGGGGGTTGACCCCGGTGCCATCAAGATTGAGAGCGTCATGACCCGGAACATCCTGGTCATTCGGCCGACGGTATCGATCGAGGACACGATGCGGATTATCTCGCAAAAGCGTTGTCGGCATCTTCCGGTCGTCGATGCGAATGAGAAGCTGCTTGGTATGATCTCCATTGGAGACGTCATGCGCTGGCTCGTGCGCGAGCAGGAAACCTATATCGACCACCTTTTGGACTATATTTCGGGTCGGTACCCTTCCTGAGGGTTTTGGGGGCGGGCCTTCTCAGGCGAGACCGCGCTGTGAGCCTTCGAGAGCGCCGATGATCTTCTGCACGATGGGATCGTCTCCGAGGGCACCGGTTTTGAGGGCTTCGAGGGCTTGGCTGAAATTACGCTTCGATCGAAAGATAAACTTGTAGGCTCGGGATGCCAGCTGGATTTGCTCGGCAGAGAAGCCCCGCCGTTGCAGGCCAACCTTGTTGATTGTGCGGTGGGTGGCCGGGTGGCCGTCTGCGATCATGAAGGGGAGAACGTCTTGCACGACCTTGGCGCAGCCCCCAAGCATGGCGCTCTCTCCGATTTTGCAGAATTGATGGACGGCGGTGAGTCCGCCGATGACGACATAATCGCCGATATCGACGTGGCCACCCAAGGTGGCGTTGTTGGAGAAGACGCAGTGGCTGCCGACATTGCTCTCGTGGCCAATATGGGCGTAGGAGCAGAAGAGGTTATCGTGGCCGATGCGGGTGGAGCTGTTGGAAAAGGTTGCGGGATGAACCGTGCAGAATTCCCGGAAGATGTTTCGGTCGCCGATGAGGATGGGCGATTCATCACCCGTCCATTTCTTGTCCTGCGTCCGCCCGCCGATGAAGGCGTAAGGGAAGACTTCACAGTTCTCCCCCATGGTGGTGAACCCCTCCACCGTGGCGTGGTGATGAATACGGCAGCCCGGGCCAATGGTGACGCGCGGCCCGATGTAGGCAAAGGGGCCGATCTCAACACCCGGTGCCACCTTGGCACCAGGTTCGACGTGAGCAGAAGGATGGATACGGGCTGCGTTCATCGAGCTTCAGAGACCTTCTTCGGGGACGTCCATGATGGTGAACATGAGCTCTCCCGAGCAGGCCAGCTGCCCTTCCACCGTGCAGACGCCCTCGCAGACGGCAATGCGCTTATTGCGCACCTTGGTGAGCTTCACATGAATATCGAGGCGGTCGCCGGGGACTACGGCGCGACGGAACTTCACCCGGTCCGCGCTCATGAAGAGGGCGACCTTACCCTCACTCGAAACCTGGCGGAGCATCAGGATGCCGGCCGCCTGGGCAATCGATTCGATCTGAAGGACGCCTGGCATGACGGGGTTTCCCGGGTAGTGCCCGACAAAGAACGGTTCGTTGATGGTGACGTTCTTAATGGCGTGAAGCTCGGTATCGCTGACGATCTTCGTGACCCGGTCGATCATGACGAACGGGTAGGCGTGGGGCAGCATATCGAGGATGCGCCGGATCATGACCTCGGTTTCGTTCGGTCCGATGATCCGTGGTCCGGTCGAGCGTCGGTCGCGGCGGATGGGTTCGAGGGCCTTCGGCTCGGGGCGGGCGCGAATTTTGTCGTAGATGGCCTTCGAGAGATCGGCATTGAGTTTATGCCCCGTGCGCACGGCCACGATATGAGCTTTCAGGGAGGTGCCCAGAAGTGACAGGTCGCCGACAATATCGAGGATCTTGTGCCGGACAAACTCGTCGTCGAAGCGCAGCGGCTCCTTCGAGAGGATCTGGTTTCCCTTGATCACGATAGCTGAATCAAGGCTGCCTCCCTGGATCTTGCCCATCTTCAGAAGCGGCTCGATGTCCTCATAGACCGTGAAGGTTCGCGCGGGTGCGATCTCGGAAATGTAGGTTTCGGGATCGATATCAATCGAGAGGTGCTGCGTGTGGATGCCGCGGTCATCGGCGCTGGTGCAGGTCACCTTGAAGCCGTCGTAGGGCAAGGCGATGATGGAGCGATTCCCGTCGGTAACGGAAATGGGTTCCTGCAGGACGTAGACTTTGCGTTCGGCTTCCTGTTCGACGGGTTCAGCCCGCTGGATCAGGTTGACGAAGTGCTTGGCCGATCCATCGAGAATGGGCGGCTCGGAGGCATTCAACTCCACGATGACATTATCCACCCCACACCCGACGAGGGCGCTGAGAATGTGCTCGATCGTGTGGAGCTTTGTGTGCCCGGCAGTGATGTCGGTGCTGCGCACGAGCTGGTCCGCAATGAGCTCGATGCCCGGCTTGACTTCAGGCTTTCCGTAGAGGTCCACCCGACGGAAGATGATGCCGTGGTTCTCGGGGGCCGGTTTGATTGTCAGGGTGACTTCCTGGCCGGTGTGCAGCGCCTTTCCGTGGGTGGTGGCTTCGCGAAGGATCGTTCGTTGTTTCATTACTCCTTGGGGCAGCCCAAGGCGTGCCGGGCTGAAAAATCAATGGGTCAGTATGCAGAGGCTTTCTGAATCGTGTAAAGGTCCGAAGGGGGCGCAGATAAGGGACAAAGACAGCGTCAGGCCCCGGTCGCGTCGACGACGTAATCGCCTTCAAAAGATCCCTTGCAGGCATTCCGGGAGTGGATTGTCACCTTCAGGTGCAGCCGCCCTTTGCCGTAGCGCTCCACGCTTTCGATGAAGTGGGCAAGCGCGGCAGGTGTCGGCCCATGACAGGCAGCGAGGAAGGCATCCGTCACAGGTTCGGAAAAGTGCTGGCGGCTGCGCTGGATGACGATTGTCCCGGCGATGTCCCGTGCGCGCAGGATGCAGTGGACCACCGTCCAGCCCGCGAGCATGGCGAGAGACGAGAGGCTGCCGCCAAACGCAGTGGCGCGGTGGTTGCGATTGGGTGAAAGGGGCGCTTCAAGGACGGTTTCATCGGGCTTGGCCGCATGCACCCGGACGCCGATGGCGGCCGCGAGTGGGATGTGCTTGTGCAGGTAGAGCTCCATGGCTTCGGCGTTTCCGACGACGGTGGAGGACGATTCTTCCGCTGAAGGATCGAGATCGCGTGGAAGCCGGTTGGAAGCGTCAGCCATGGGTGCCAGCCGTTTAGAGGGACTTGGCGGCGTCGACGACGGCACCTGGGTGGATTCCGAGGTGCTCCATGACCACATCTCCCGGCGCACTGAGGCCGAAGCGATCGATCCCGACGACGGCCCCGTCGAGCCCGACATACTTGTGCCAGTAGTCCGTTATCCCGGCTTCGATGGCGACCCGCTTGCGGCAATCCTTGGGCAAGACCGATTCGCGGTACTCCGGATCCTGACGATCAAAGCGCTCCGCGCAGGGCATTGAAACAACCCGTGTCCCGGCACCGAGTTCCTTCGCGGCCGTGAGGGCGTGCTGAAGCTCGCTCCCTGTCGCGATGAGAATCGTTTCGAGGGAACCGGTCTCTTTCCGGGCAATATAGCCACCCTTGAGGACGCCTTCCCGGCGCGTCGCCACGGGGATCTCCTCCAGAAGGGGAACATTCTGGCGCGTCAGGATAAGCGCGGAAGGGCCGTCTTCACGCGAGATGGCTGCAGCAAAGGCACCTGCTGTTTCCTCGGGGTCGGCGGGCCGGATGACATCCAAGAACGGGATCAAGCGGAGGGCGCTGACGGTTTCCACCGGTTGGTGGGTGGGGCCGTCCTCCCCGACGCCGACGGAGTCGTGCGTAAAGATGTGAAAGATTGGAACGTGCGAGAGGGCCGCGAGCCGGATGCTCGGGCGCATGTAATCAGAGAAGGTGAGGAAGGTGGCTCCGGATGGAATAAAGACGCCATCGTAGCCGATGCCATTCACAATGGCACCCATGGCATGCTCGCGGATACCAAAGCGGAAGTTTCTGCCGGTGGGCGTCTCGGGTGTGAAGTCTCCTTGATTCAGGAGATAGTTTTTCGTCGATCCAAAGAGGTCTGCGCTGCCGGTGATCAGGCGGGGGAGGGCCTTTGCGAGGGGTTGGAGGATCTCGCCTCCAGCGACGCGCGTGGCGATTTTTGTCCCGGGGACAAACTCGGGCACGAGCTCAAGGAGCTCCTCGGCGGAGGGGCGTGTGCCCTTGGCGGCGGCGTCGAGTTCGGCGGCGAGATCAGGATGGAGCGCCTTCCAGGCATTGTAGGTCTCTTCCCAGCGGGCGTAGGCGGCTTCGAGCGTCTTGCCGCGCTCTTCAAAGTAGCTGCGAACGTCGTCGCTGACATAGAACGTCTCCTTGGGCAGTCCGAGGCCCTCGCGAGCCGAGGCGGCAAACTTGGCCCCGCCTTCGCCGTGCGCCTTCCAGGTGCCGGCCACTTCGGGGATGCCTTTGCCGATGACGGTGGTGGCAATGATCAGCTTTGGCTTCCCGTTATCCTCCGCGCGGGCTTTCTCCAGGGCAGCCAGAAAGGCCGGCATATTGTGCCCATCGACTTCCAGCACATCATAGCCGAGGGCTTCGAAAAGCTTGCCTGTATCCTCGCTCTGGGTCTCCTCCGCCTGCGCGTCCAGCGTGACGGCGTTGTTGTCAAAAATAAGGATGAAGTTATCCAGCTTGAAGTGGCCTGCATAAGCCGCCGCTTCGCGGGCAACACCTTCCTGCAGGCACCCGTCACCCGCCAGGCAGATGACATGGCCGTCGAATATGTTGTGCTCTTTGGTGTTATAACGAGCGGCCGACATCTTGAGCGAAATCGCCATCCCGACGGCGTTGCCGACACCTTGCCCCAGCGGTCCGGTGGTGCATTCAACGCCTGGCGTGTGGCGGTACTCCGGGTGGCCGGGGGTCATGGAGTGCAACTGACGGAAATCCTTGATCTGCTGCATCGGCAGGTCGAAGCCAGCGAGGTGGAGCCACCCGTAGAGGAACATGCTGCCGTGGCCCGCGGAGAGGACAAAGCGATCACGGTTGGGCCAATTCGGATGCTTGGGGGCAAATTTCAGGGCCTCACCATAAAGGACGGCCCCCATTTCGGCGCAGCCCAAAGGGAGGCCAAGGTGCCCAATGCCTGCTTGGTGGACCGCGTCAATCGCCAATCCACGTGCCTGTGTTGCCGCTTTTTCAAGGATGTCTGTATTCATTTTCTATTCGGACCGATTCTTCGCGAAAGGGCGGGAGGTTCGATGAGTTCGGCAGCTTTGACAATCCGAATCCTCCCCCAGGACAAGAGAGCCGCTGCGCCCGCTGGCTTTTATGGCAGAGGGATGTCTCGAAGTTGGATCCATCGGATGATTGAAACTGGGGGGCTCGAAAGGGAGCCGGTTCTGATTTTGGATTGAATCTTTGCCAGGCGGGGCTCACGCTCTTTTCATGCGTTCCCTATTGATCCTGTCCTTGATGCTATCTATGTCCGTCGCAAGTGGAGCCGAATTCAGGAAGATCTCCTTTGAGATCGGTGGCAAGCGCTTTGAAGGGGAGCTGCTTCTTCCGGAGAAGCGTCATGGGTCTCTTCCTGCGATCCTGATTGTGCCGGACTGGATGGGGCCGCGGGCTTACTTCACAGAGATGGCCCAGAAGATCACCGAGCGCGGGTATGCCGCTTTTGTGGCGGATGTATATGGGGTCGATGTGCGACCGGCAAATAGCGAGGAAGCGAGCGGGATCGCCAATAAGCTGCGCTCGGGGGACCGCAAAGTCTTGCGCAATCGAATCCGCCGTAACCTGGCCGTCCTGGGGGAGCAACCCGAAGTCGATGCAGACAAGATCGTGGCCATTGGCTTTTGCTTCGGGGGGACGACCGTCCTGGAGTTGGCCCGCACCGGTGCCGATCTGAAGGGCGTGGTCTCGTTCCACGGTCATGTGGATTCTCCCGCTCCAGCGGATAAGCAGGGTGCCATCGTCGCATCTGTGCTTGTTCTTCACGGCGATTCCGACCCCTACGTTCCCGAGGGCGATATTCAGGCTTTCGAAGACGAAATGCGCAAAGCACGTGTAGACTGGGAGCTGGTTAAATTTGGCGGGGCCGTGCACAGCTTCACCGATCCCGCAGCGGATTCCGCCGGTGCCCGCTACGCCGCCTCCGCCGCCCGTCGCTCCTGGGTCATCTGCTGGGACTTTTGCCGGGAGCTGCTGGGGCGGTAGGGTCCCGGGGCTATGGAGGTGTTCAAACAAGATGCCCCTGGACAGGGGCGTGTTAGGTAAAGTTCCAAGGCAGATTCAGGGCGAATGGCCGCTCCTTCTGTAAATGTCCTTGCTTTTTGAAGGTGGGGGAAGACGCTTCCGGATGACACAAATTTTCGTGAATGAAAGCGGCTTCTTCTTATTGTTTGTTTATCGATTGTCGCATCGGTCTGTCGCAAGCTGCAAGTAAAGCCATCTTATACCTATCCTCCTTATGAATCTTATCAGGTTAAGGGATGTCGTCGCGGATTTCATGCGCGTTGAAGATCGATAATCTCGTCTTGGGCGGGTCATGAGAGGGAAGGGCTTCAGGCGTCGTTTGCACACTTTTGGTTCGATACGGCAGGGTCGTAGGGGAAGCAGATCCGCGCTGATGACTTTGAGAAGTGCTTTGCTGAGTCGAGGCAGTGTTTTTGCCGTGCGCCGTTGCATGTGTGCGGCGAAGGCACGGATCGCGTCCAGTGCGCCTTTGAAGGAGATGCTGCGTGTGGCCACGGAGTGTTTCTTGTGCAGGCATCGCAGTGGAAGGCACAGGCCCTGAAGAACCCTGGCCGGGGAGCTTTGAGAGCGACCGCACCCACGGCGGCGAAAGCATGTACCTGGATTGACGGAAATTTACTTGAGCCGGGCTTTTGCCGGAAAGCTTATCTTGTCCCCGATGCCCAAAGCCCCTACCAAAA
>CAYOIB010000095.1:0-9474 GCA_964403935.1 uncultured Puniceicoccaceae bacterium
GGGTCTCGATGGAGAGTTTTCTGGGGAAGCGTCGACCTCCGGCTGAAATCCGTGAGGAAGTCGATCTCAGTTATCGGATTGAGAATCAGAGTGTGGTTATTTTTGAGATACGTCCGCTTTGGGACAATCCCGAGAAGAAGATTGAGGTATTGATTGCCAAGGCGACTTTCGTAAGGAAATCAGGCTCGTGGAGGATTTTCTGGTTAAGAGCTGATCTGCGCTGGCATGGGTATGGGCCGGATAGAGAAGTCGGTTCATTTGATGACTTCCTGGAGGTGGTTGATAGGGATGCGTATGGCTGCTTTTGGGGGTAAGATTGATTCAGGGGAGACCATACGGGGATGATGCTACCGCCTGATAACGCGGGCCACCAACCTTGAAGTTTATTCAAGAAATGAAAGAATATACATACAAAGACCCAACGGGCATCTCCAGGCTTGTCGTTACATTGCTCATCGCAGGAGCGGTTTTAAATGCTGTCGCCGCATTTAGCAGCTACCTTGAATACGAGCTTGTCGCTTCTGTGAGGGATGGTTTTGAGGTAACAGAAGAAAGGGTGAATGCTAATGATAATCGTCAAATGATAATCGGGATTTCGCAGGTGGTTCTCTTCATTGCTACGGCAATCTTTTTTGGCAGGTGGATCTATCGAATAGGCTCGAATGCTCATTGCTTTTCCTCCTTAAGGCAGAGGCATTCTCCGGGGTGGGCGGTAGGCTATTATTTCGTTCCGGTCCTCAATCTATGGCGTCCTTATCAAGCGCTCCGGGATGCCTATGAGGCATTTATTGATCTCGCTAGAGACAATAAGTATCGTGTGGTTTTTCCCTTGTGGTGGGCTGCCTGGCTGGTTTCCGGCTTTCTTGGAAGGATCACTTTTAATTTGAGCATGCGTGCCGAAGAGCTTGATGAGCTCATGCAGGCTTCGTTGGTCACCGTCGCGTCGGATTGCTTCGACGTGTTCCTGGATGTGATGGCGATCCTGTTGGTGCTGATGGTCACCAAGGCATGCCTGGCCCATGAAAAGAGGCAGAGGAGCGAACAGACGCATGAAGTCAATTTGGCCGCTTCATGGGTGCGTGACTCATAATCGGGCTGGAAACAAGGTGAATACGAGAATTCAAGACCGCGCGATCAGGCGGTCCTATGGGGGGTGCGAGGCCCAGAGGATGACGGAAAGAGGGGCGGGGGACGGACCCCTGCAGGAGAGGTCGGTTAGGCTTTGATTGCGGAAACGCCTGATGGAGCGAGGAGGATCGACGGGAGCCTCAGGAGCAATTGTGCCCGGTTGAGAATCTTTTCCGATGTGATGGGAACCATTGCCGGGGTGGCCAGGCGTCAACTTTCGAGGCGATCGCGGTAGCGTTTCCCGTTTTCGAAGAGCTGTTTGAGGGGGAGGGATGCCTCGTTATTGAGAGCGGATTTGAATTGGTGGAGGGCATCTTCCAAGCCGTTGATGGCACGGAGGATTTCATCGCGGTTCTGGAGGAGAATGTCGCGCCAGAGGGTGGGGCTGCCGGCGGCGATGCGCGTGGTGTCGCGGAAGCCATTGCCGGCATGGTGAATCCAGGTGGGATCTTTTTCTGCGAGGAGGCAGCAAAGGGCGGAGGCCAGGATATGGGGCAGGTGGCTGATGTGCGCGACGATTTCGTCGTGGTATTCAGGGCTGGCCGTAACAATGTCCATGCCCAAGGCACGCCAGAAGGCGGTGAGCCGGTCGAGATCATCCGCCGGGGTCTCGGCGAGCGGGGTGACAAAGCAGGTGCGACCTTCGAATAAATCGGGCCGGGCATTTTCGAGGCCTGTTTTTTCGGAGCCGGCCATTGGGTGGGAGCCGATGAAAATGCGATCGGTCGGAATCTGATGGGCGGTCTCCCGGCAGATGAGGCTTTTCGTGCTGCCGACGTCTGTGATCAGTGCGCCGGGCCGTGTCGCGGGGGCCACTTCTCGGGCGAGCTCGACGATGTGGCTGACAGGGGTGCAAATGATGACGGCATCGGCGTTGCGGGCGGCCTCCTGAGGGGAGGCGAAGGCTTCGCTGCACCAGTCTGACTCGCGGCAGGCGAGGCGCGCTTCGGAGCGGCGGGCCCATGCGGTAATGCGTTTTGCCAAGCCGCGTTCGTGGACGGCCATGCCGAGGGAGGCTCCGAGCAGGCCAGGGGCGAGGATGGCGAGGGATTCAAAAGGTTTGAGCACGAAACAAATGCTGGTTTTGACTTGAGCGCCGGGACAATGTGGAAAGGATCCGTCCCAAGACCACATCTGCCTGAAGGTCATCGTCCACGAACCTGGAGACAAGTCCTTTTCACGGAGCAGGTGTTTCAGCACAATGGGAAAGCGAAGTACGATTGATCGGCAAGCACGCCGGGAACTGCGACAGAAGCTTGTTGCTGTCGGTGCCATCCTATGTGCGATCACACTCTTTGGCCTCGGCCTCTACCTTCTTACCTTGATGGGGCCGCGCCTGCCGGAGCAGGAAAGGCTGCGGGCGGAAGCGCCGGATTTGGCTCCACTTCGGGCAGAGGTGCAGCAGCTCAGCGAAGCTTATATGGGGGCTGTGGAAGCGGATGAACCTGGGCCGGGGGGGGCGGAAGTCATTCAGCGCGCGATCATGCTCCAGCGGCGGGTGGTCGAGTACTCGCTGCTGGCCGATGAGGCAGCGGTGGCGTCGGCACGCTTGCGTGAGCTTGAGGCCCTTCGCGACAAGCATGAGGGCGAACGGCATTATGTGGCCTCGGTTGAGGCGGAGCGGCGGGCGCGCGAAGCCCTCAGTGCGGGAGAAGCGGAGGCGGCTGAGGAAGCCTACCGCGTTGCTTTCCAGGAACAGGAGGCGATCAATCTGCATTTTCCTGGGAGCGCCCGTCGTTCGGCTGTGCGGCTGTCGGCCCTGCGTGATACGCTGACGGAGCTGGAGATCCGACCTCTTTTGGAGGCGAGCGAGGCCTCGGCCCAAGAGGCACGCGGGCATGTAAAGGAGGGCGATCTTGAGGCCGCGCGGGCAGCGATGACGGCTGCGATTGAACTTCAGGAACAAATCAATCGAGAGTATCGGGCCACCCGCTTTGCCAGCCTCGCCCGATTGCAGGCCCTGTCGCGGGAACTGCTCGACTTCGATGCGGGATTTGAGGCGGCGCAAGTGGAGGCGTTGATGGCGGCCGGGATGAAGCATTTGGAGGTGGGCAACCATGAGGCGGCGGAAGACGCTTTTGGGCAGGCCCTCGCTCGTCAACGTGAGTTGAACTCGACGTACCCCCGCAGCCAGTACGCTTCGTTGCAGGGCGAGGCGCGTCTCGGCATTCTTCGAGAGACGGCAGCGAGTGCGGGGGCCATGGCCGAGGTCCACAAGATCAACGAGCGGATGATGGCCGATCTCCGGGCAAGGCGCGTGGTGAGCGCGTCGTCTCAGGTGCCCGCTCTTTTCCGTGACATCCAGGGGGTCCGCGAGAAGTACCCGCGAAGCGAGCTGCTCAGTGAGGCGCTGTTACTCAAGGCCCGCTACCTGAACTCGATGCGGGAGGATTTCGCCGCCATTCAGGACAGTGTCTATGCCCGATTGGTTGATGTTCCTGGACATCCTGGGCGGCAGATGCATTCAACGGAAGTCGCCCAGGCACTTTACCTGCGGGTGATGGGCAACAATCCCGCTGCTCACCGCGGAGCCGACCATCCGGTGGAGACGGTGACGCATCGGGAGGCGGCGGCCTTTTGTGAACGTTTGGGATGGGTCCTTGGGCGACCTGTCCGGTTGCCGACACCTGTGGAGTACGAAGCGGCTGTGGGTTCCCAGGAGGGGCGGGGCATCAGTGCCGAGGCCTGGACGAGTCAGAACTCCAACCGGGAGACGCAGGTCGTGGGAAGCAAGCAATTCAACGACCACGGGTTTCATGATCTTTTAGGGAACGTATCCGAGTGGACGAACGCCCAGAACCCGGAGAATCCGGAGGAAGCCCTGGTGATGGGAGGATCGGTGCGGGATAATCCCGTTCGCCTTCTCAGCCTGCCCTCCGCCTATTATAACAGAAACGACCGCAACCGGCTGATCGGCTTTCGCTTCATCGTTGAGATGGAGCCCCGGACTGAAATCGCAGCCGACAATGGCCTGGATCCCAATGCAGGTTGACGCGTCTGAGAAGGACCCGTTGAGCGACGAGAGAACGACGCAGTCGAGAAGAGATTACATTCTTATCATCGTTGCGGCGATTGTCTTTCTGATCGTTCCTCTGATTGTCGCCGGCTGGGCCTTGACCCGGTGAGGGGCTCCGGGGCTTTCCGGGCTTACATCTCCTGGAAGAGCATCTGTTCCCCCTGTATGGGGAAGTAAAGATGAAAACTCGTTCCCGCATCGGCATTGCCTTCGGCTGTGACGAAGGCTCGGCACTGACGCATCCCCGCACGAACACTGGAAAGTCCGAGCCCGCTGCCCTGGCCCGGTGGTTTTGTCGTGAAGAAAGGTTCGAAGATGTGGGGAAGGACGTCGTCGGGAATGCCTATGCCCGTATCCGATACGGTCAGGATGATGTAATCGCCGGGAGTGGCGGAGGAATCGGGCAGGTTGTCCCGTTCGATATTTTGTTTGCGCAGGCGGATGGTGATGATGCCTTCGCCCGTGATGGCATCGCGGGCATTGAGAAAGAGGTTGATCAGCCCGCGTTCGAGATGGACAGGGTCTGCATAGACCGTGGTCGCGTCTTCGGCAAAATCGTGTTCGAGCTGAATCCGGGGCCCAATGAGGCGGCGCAGGAGTGTTTCGATATCTTCAATCAGCTCAGGGAGGTCGATGTAGCGGAGGCCGCAGATATCGTCTTTGCTGAGTTGGCTAAAGGTTTTGAGGAGCCTCGAGCCCTTTTCGACCGAGGTTTGGATCTGGCAGGCATAGCGGCGGGTCGGGGTATCCTCCGGCAATTGATCGACCAGTAGGTCCGCGTAGGCCGAGACCACCCCGAGGAGGTTGTTAAAGTCGTGGGCGATGCCGCCAATAATCTGATTCATTGCATCGCCCGCCGGGATCAAGGGGCGGGGGCCACCTTCCGCTTCGGGAAAATCGCAGGCAAAGTGGAAGACATAGCTCTCGAGGAGGCCGCTGGGCGATGTCTGGCGAGAGACGAAGACGCGCACGCGGGGAGAGGCGATATCCTCTCCGAGATCGACCCGAGCGAGGGTATGGGGCGAGCGGCCGGAGGACTCGGCGAGGGCTTCGATCCAGTCATCGATTCTTGCGCTCCCGGTGGCGTCCCGCAGGGGCATGCATTCCGCCGCCGGTGAGCCAATGACGGATTTGATTGTTGAAAGTTGCCAGAGTTGCAGGGCGCTGGGATTGGCCCGGCGGACCAAGCCTGTCGGGTCGATCATCACCACGGGATGGGGTGACTGGTCGAAGAGGGCGGCGACCTCCTGTTTCAGGCGTGCCCGTTCGGCTTCAAGCGAACTCAGGTTCAATCCTTCGCGCACCGTGGCAAGAAACTCATCGTTCACCACGGGCACGTTGAACTGGCGAAGAAGGCGCAGGCCGGATTTTGGGTCGACCTTGCTTTCCGCTTTATAGGGGGCGATGAGGATAATGGGGGCCGAGGTCATTCTCTGGACCTTGGAGAGGAGCGCATATCGCTCTTCGGAAGCGGTGCCGTCGAGATGCCCGATGACGAGGGCGGGGGGTGATTGGCGAGCCTGTTTCAGGACCTCGCGTGAGTGCCGCAAGGGTCCATTCACGGTGGCTGACAGGTTCGTGAGCAAAGGTCGCAGGGGCACACCCACTCCCATATCTTCGAGCAACAAAATTTCCGGTAGTTTCACCATGCACAATAACCGCAACAGCGATCGCTAGCGGCGGGCTCATCAAGCTCGCTCTCTCTCGTTTCACGCCGCGTAGAATCCTTTGGGCCTAAGCCCGATGGAAATGCAAGCGATAGCAGCTTATAATGCATTGTTAACCAAAAAATGCAGGCCGGCGGGTGTTTTCCCTTTGGAGTTGGGCTTCCACAGGAAGGGGCCCGGACGTTTTGGCCGGGTGCGGCGATGTCTATTCGGGACGGGGGAGGCCGGTCTGAGCGAGGAGGCCGAGGGCGGCGACGACGGCGGTCTCCACCCGAAGAACAGTCCGCGCCAAGCTGAGGGGAAGAAATCCGGCGGCAAAGGCCGCATCGTATTCGGCGGGGCTGAGGTCACCCTCCGGGCCGATGAGCAGGTCGATGGTTGGAAAAGCTTTCGCGCCTTGGATAATGGCCTCCAGGGGCCGGGCCTCTGGGCGGAGGGCCGCGACGATTCGAAGCGCCGCTGCAGGGGCTTCCAGGCTGGCCCGGAGGGAGCAAGGGGCTTCGATGTCCGGCAGCCACGGGTTGCCGCATTGCTTGATCGATTCGACGGCAAGGGCTTGCCATTTTTCGACCTTGGAAGCGGCCCGGGTGGATTCGAGAGCCACCTCGCAATGTTGGGTGATCACGGGCGTTATCCTGGTGACGGCGAGCTCGGTCGCTTTTTGCACCACCGCGTCCATGACCTTTCCTTTGGGCAAGGCGATGAGGAGTCGGACCCGGGGTTGGATGGGTTCCTGGAGGACGAAGGCTTCGGTCCGGAGGCAGGCCAGCTTTCCTTCCATCTTCACGAGTTGTGTCCGGGCGCGGCCTCCGCTTCCGTTGAGAACTTCCACCGCGTCGCCTTGGCGCGCTCGGCGCACGCGCACGAGGTGATGGCTCTCGGATGAAGACAGTTGCCACGTCTCGCCGGCGGGGGGAAGCGGGCCGTGGTGGAATACCCTCGGGATGCTCATGGTTCGCAATCAACCTGTTTTGCCGAAAAAGGCCAAAATAAAGAGCCGCGGGCTCACCCGTGGCTCTTTATCTTTATTCAAACTACAAACCAGATTTAAAAGGCTTTGAGGAAAGGAAGCGGGTCCAGCGGTCCTTGGCAATTCAGAACGCCGAGAAACAGGTGAAAAAGCCCAGTGTTATGGCTAGAGGATTTCGACGACGACGGCGGTGCAGTTGTCCCGCCCGGAGGAGCGAACGGCGTCTTCAACAATCCGTTGGGCCGGCGGTTTTTCCGCTTCGCGGGCTGTCGGGCGGCGCAGTTGTTCCTCCAGGCCGGCTGGACCCGAGGCGTCGAGGATCCCGTCGGTGAGGAGGAGGACTTGGTCGCCCGCCTCGTATTTGATTGTTCCGAGCTGGGGTTCCACGCTGTTGAAGCGGGCTCCGAGAGATTTGTTGAGCATGTTCCGTTTCGGGTGGACCCTTGCCTCGGCGGCAGTGATCCGGCCGGTTCGGACGAGCCAAGCCACATGGGTGTGATCTTGTGTCACCTGAAAGATACCGCCGTCCTTCGGGAGGTGGTAGATGCGGCTGTCGCCAACGTGGGCAAAGAGAGCCTGACCGGGGGTGAACCAGCAAAGGCTCAGGGTGGCACCCATGCCCCGGCATTCCTCATAGTGGAAGCTCATTGATTCCATGGCGGCGTGGGTGCGGGAGAAAATCTCGTCGAGCAGCTCGTGCCCGCCGCCGGAAAGGCCCATGGCGGATAGACGAAAGCTGCGGGGAAGCAACTCGGTGATCTTGTCGACAGCGATGCGACTGGCGAACTCGCCGGCCTTGGCCCCACCCATGCCGTCGCTCACGGCGAAGACAAAATCTCCGATATCGAGTGCCGCTTCGCCGGTTTTTCCAAGATAGCGTGCCGTCAGGTGATCAAATGTGAGCGCGAGGAAGGCGTCTTCGTTGTTCTTCCGGACGCGGCCGATGTGGGTGCTCCCTGACCAGCGGAGATGGGTGACGGGCTCGCTCCCGGGATTATTTGAGTTCATAGCGGTTTTTGAAGCCGGGGTGTTCGAGGGTCAGTCCTTCGCCTGTGGCCAGGATGGTGGCAAACTCAAAATCGATCAGACAGAATCGGCCGAGCCGTGCGTTGTAGGTAACGTTTCGGGCGAAGGCATCTCCGTGGCGCACTCCGTAGGTTTCCAGCTCATCGAAGAGGGAGGTGAGCTTTTCCGGGCTGATCCGGTTGACGATCTGGCCACAGTTGGTGGTGACGATGGATAATTTTTCTTCGTCGACCTCGAGGATGCGGGGTACAAAGGGACAGGCCTTTTCTTCGAGGTAGCGGAGGACGCGCACCTCATTCTCAAAGCGTTCCCGTGCCATCGTTCCATTATAGGTCTTGTGGACCCGCCCGTCATATCCAATATGCACGGTCGCTTGGCGGGTGTCTTTGATTTCATGCATACGGAACGGTGGTAGATTTTTGTTGAAAGGTCACGTCTGCGGCGAAAAACATACAATCTTTTCCGAAATCGCGTGATTGGCCTGGCTGCTGCTATAACACCTCGGGGATATGGCAGCTCCTCCTGAGACAAGGGAGAAGCTTTCCACCACCTAACTTAAAACGATCAAAACTCAGAATCACCACGATTATGCCAAAGTACAAGCTCGAATATATCTGGCTCGACGGCTACACGCCCGTGCCAAATCTCCGCGGAAAGACGCGCATTGCGGATTCGGCTCCACAGTCCGTTGACGATTGCCCTATGTGGGGATTTGACGGAAGCTCCACCAAGCAGGCGGAGGGAAAGAGCTCGGACTGCATGCTCAAGCCCGTCGCTCTCTACCCGGATGCCGGCCGCGACAACGGCTTCATCGTCATGTGCGAGGTGATGATGCCCGACGGGGAGACGCCCCATCCGAGCAACCACCGGGCGACCATCGAGGATGATCCAGACACGTGGTTTGGCCTTGAGCAGGAGTATTTTCTCTTTCGCAACCGCCGCCCGCTGGGCTGGCCGGAAGGCTTCGGTTATCCCAGCCCGCAGGGAGAATATTATACAGGCGTTGGCTATACCAATGTTGGCAGCATCGCCCGGGAGATTGTGGAGAAGCACCTCGACCTGTGCCTCGCCGCGGGGATCAACCATGAAGGTATCAATGCCGAGGTGGCTAAGGGCCAGTGGGAATTTCAGATCTTTGACAAGGGATCGTGCGCCTGTGCGGATGACATGTGGGTTGCCCGGTACCTTCTCCTCCGTCTCTGCGAGCGGTACGAGGTCGATGTCGAGTGGCATTGCAAGCCGTTCATCGGCGACTGGAATGGATCTGGCATGCACTGCAATTTCTCGACCAAGTACATGCGTGAGGTCGGGGGTGAAGCCTACTTCCGCCGCCTTATGGACGCCTTCGAGAAGTTCAAGGACGAGCACATTGCCGCCTATGGTCCGGACAATGAACTGCGCCTCACGGGGCACCACGAGACGCAGTCGATCGACAAGTTCTCCTGGGGCGTTGCCGATCGGGGGGCCTCGATTCGTGTGCCTCACAGCTTTGTGCAGAACGGTTATCGGGGGTACCTCGAAGACCGGCGGCCGAACTCGCAGGCTGATCCCTACCAGATCTGTGCGCGGGTTCTCCGGACCATCAGCACGGTGCCAACGGAGTAAGCGGCCGTTTTGGTGGTGTCTTTTCAAAGGCGACGTTCTCAAGGAGGCGTCGCCTTTTTTGT
>CAYOIB010000096.1:0-9449 GCA_964403935.1 uncultured Puniceicoccaceae bacterium
GTGGTCTCCAAAACCATTGGTTGGGGGTTCGAGTCCCTCCTGCCCTGCCATTTTTAGACCGGCATTCCCGGTTTCCGATAATCCACCCATCGTTCATGGCTAATCCATTTCGCAGTATTCGAATCTTCCTCGGCGAGACATCGCAGGAGCTGAAGAAGACCGTGTGGCCGACAAAGACCGAGTTGCGTGACAGCACGATCGTGGTCTTTGTGGCGACCCTTCTGCTGGGCGGCTATATAGCATTGGCGGATTTCTCGGTCTATAACTGGATTCAATTGCTTACGAACTGGGTGCGATCCTGACCCTGCGCATCTGTACGTTCCGATGATGGAAACTCCCGAAGAGCCCGCCGGCCAGTCAGCCGACTCACCCACCGTCAACCCGATAAGGGAGGGCGAATGGTATGTCGTGCAAACCCTCTCCAATAAGGAGCCTGCGGCAAAGCGGTACATCGATCGCTACCTGGTCGAGAACGAGCTGGAGGATCACATTTTCGAAGTGCTCATCCCGGTGGAGACCGTCTCCGAGGTGAAGCAGGGCAAGAAATCGCAGCGTAAGCGCAAGCTCTACCCCGGTTACGTCTTCATTCATTGCCGCCTCTACGAAGAGGGCGAGCTGGTACAGAAAGTCTGGTATTTCATCAACGGGGCGGACGGTGTCATCGGATTTGCCGGCGGAAAAATGCCAGCCGCTCTGAAGAAGAGCGAGATTGATCGAATCCTCACCCAGGTGGCGGAAGCCGAAGGGAAGGAAGTTCCAAAGGTACAATACGAAGTCGGCGAGGAAGTGAAGATCACCGATGGTCCCTTCCTCAACCTCACCGGGCGGATTGACGAAATTGATCCGGACCGCGGAAAACTCAAAGTTTCGGTCTCCATTTTCGGCCGCTTCACCCCGGTTGAGCTGGAGTACTGGCAAGTCGAACGACTGGCAGACGAGCAGTAAATTTAGAATGAACCATCGGGACGGCACCGAAAGCGCCTCTTCCATCGCGTGATCCCCCGAGA
Organism: uncultured Puniceicoccaceae bacterium; assembly: GCA_964403935.1. Classification (GTDB taxonomy): domain Bacteria; phylum Verrucomicrobiota; class Verrucomicrobiia; order Opitutales; family Oceanipulchritudinaceae; genus SLLG01. Next base: position 1,008 of record CAYOIB010000096.1, read on the forward strand.
CCACTCATCAGGCAAGAAAAGCAAAGACAATGGCCAAGAAAGTCACAGGCACGATTAAGTTGCAACTTCCCGCAGGGGCCGCCAATCCGGCACCGCCGGTTGGTCCGGCGCTCGGCGCGGCGGGTGTCAACATCATGGGGTTCTGTAAGGATTTCAATGCGCGGACCAAGGACCAGGCAGGCATGATTCTGCCGGTTGTGATCACCGTCTATCAGGACAGATCCTTTACCTTCATTTTGAAGTCGCCTCCGGCGGCCGTCTTGTTGCGCAAAGCAGCCGGGATTGCCAAAGGCTCCGGCGTGCCGAACAAGGAAAAGGTTGGAAAGGTCAACCGGAAGCAGCTCGCCGAGATCGTCGAACTGAAGAAGAACGACTTGAATGCGAAGGACAAGAAGGCCGCGCTGCTCATTATCGAAGGCACGGCGCGCTCGATGGGAATCGACGTGATCGATTGATCACATCCGGAAATTTAGGAATATAAACCTCTCGCAACGTTAAAACCTCCACGGAGGGAGTGAGCGAACAATGACTAAAATCAGCAAAAAACAAACTCAGGCAAAAGGTCTCGTCGACCGTTTGAAGACCTATCCACTCGAGGAAGCCGTCGAGCTCCTCGGCCAGATGCCCAAGGCAAAGTTCGATGAAACCGTCGAGCTCTCCTTGCATCTCGGCGTCGATCCCCGCCAGACCACGCAGATGGTCCGCGGCGTGGTCGAGCTTCCAAACGGCAGCGGGAAGAAGGTTCGCGTGATCGTCTTCACAGAGAATCCCGAAGAGGCCATCGCGGCTGGTGCCGACGAGGCAGGCTTGGCGGATCTCATCGCCAAGGTGACCGACGGGTGGCTCGACTTCGATGTTGCCGTTGCGACGACGTCTGCCATGCGTGAAGTTCGCCAGGTGGCGCGGGTTCTCGGGCCCCGGGGCTTGATGCCGAACCCCAAGTCGGGAACGGTCACGGACGACATCCCCGGTGCTTTGAAATCCATCAAGAGCGGCGGACGGGTTGAGTTCAAGATGGACAAGACCGCGAATATCGGTGTTATCGTCGGTAAGCGGTCCTTTGCCAAGGAACCCCTCACAGAGAATATTCGTGTCGCCTTGGATGCGGTGGGCAAGCTTCGCCCGGATGGACTCAAGGGCACCCGCTACATTCGTAGCGCCACCCTGTCGGGAACGATGACGCCCAGCGTCAAACTGGATCCGGCCCTCTACACGCACTACTAAAGGAACCTGTCATGAGAGCGGAAAAGAAATTTCTAATTGAAGAAGTCGGGGCTTACCTCGACAAGTCGGACTACGTATTCTTTGCTGATTTTCAGCGCATTACGGTAGCTGAGACGGAAGAGCTCCGGGAGATCCTGGCCGACCACGGGGCAGAGTTCCACGTCGTCAAGAACAGCATTCTGAAGCTGGCGGCACAGGAGCGGGACTTTCCAGGGATGGAAGATCGCCTCTTGGGACCGACCGCGGTTGTTGTGGGCGGGAAGAATGCCGCCGGCGTTGCCAAAGCCCTCGAAAAGTTCTTTAAGGATAAGAAGAAGCTGGAAATCAAGGGTGGCGTGCTCGACAAGAGCCTGCTTTCGGCCGACGAGGTTTCTGCCTTGGCAAAGCTGCCCCCGGCCGAAGTCCTGCGCGCTCAGTTGCTCGCCCTTCTCAACACGCCGGCGACCCAGCTGGTCCGCGTTTTCATTGCAGCTCCTCAGGGAGTATTGAACGTTTTGCAAGCGAAGGTAGACAAGGAGAGTGGGGACTAAGCGTCCGCTCTCTTCGATTCACCCCCTTTCACCTGACTGAAGCCGCTAGGGGAATCGTCCCTTAAACGACCAGGCCCACCTCCGGGCCAAATGGCGCTAGCGACATCGTAAAGGAAAATACCATGGCAAACATTACTAAAGAAGAAGTCATCGAATGGCTCAGCGGCCAGAGCGTGCTCGAAATCGCCGGTCTCGTTAAGGACCTCGAGGAGAAGTGGGGCGTCAGCGCTGCTGCACCCGTCGCTGTCGCGGCTGCTGGACCTGCTGGTGACGCCGCTGCGCCTGCGGAAGAACAGACCGAGTTTGACGTCATCCTGAAGGCCTTCGGTGCCAACAAGATTGCCGTCATTAAGGAAGTCCGTGCGATCACAGGCCTGGGCTTGAAGGAAGCCAAGGACTTGGTCGAGGCCGCTCCAAAGCCAGTCAAGGAGGCGACCACCAAGGAGGACGCCGACGAGATCAAAAAGAAGCTCGAGGCAGCTGGCGCGGAAGTGGAGATCAAGTAACTCTGAGCCCGTCTCAACCCATTAGATTCTCTCAGGAGTCGGCACAGGTCTACCCGTTGACCTGTGCTGGCTCCTGTTTTTTCGTTTTTCAAGTTCGTAACCGTTCGAAAGCCTAACCCTCTCCGATTATGTCAGACCGCATCAACTTCGGCCAGCTGACGGAAGTCATCGCACCGCCCAATCTCATTCAGATCCAGATCGACTCCTTCAAGGAGTTTCTGCAATCGGACCTCCCTCCGACCCAGCGGGGACATATCGGTTTGGAGGCTGTTCTCCGGGAAGTGTTCCCGATCGAGAGCTACGACGGGCGGTGCAGTCTGGACTACGTTTCTTACACCCTCTCGGGACCCAAGATGACCGAGATGGAGTGCATCCGCGAAGGGGTCACCTATTCCATCTCCCTCTACGTCAAGCTGCGCCTGAAAGAAGAGGAGTCGATTAAAGACGAGGAGATTTACATGGGCGAGATGCCCATGATCACGGAGCGCGGTTCGTTTATTATCAACGGAGCGGAGCGTGTGGTGGTGAGCCAGCTTCACCGTTCGCCCGGCATTGCTTTCGAAGAGTCGACCCACACGAGTGGTAAGATCCTTCACAGTTTCCGCATCATCCCGGATCGCGGCACGTGGCTGGAAACCCAGTTCGACCAGAACGATCTCCTCTACGTCTACCTCGATCGCCGTCGCCGTCGCCGCAAGTTTTTGGTGACAACGCTTCTGCGGGCAATGGGTTACGGGAGTGACTACGAGATTCTCAATTTTTTCTATGATATCGAAGACCTGAAGGTCGACGATGCCTTGAAGCTGGATTCCGTCAGCCGGCTTGTCCTTGTCGAAGACTTGGTCGACGCCGAGCAAGGGGCCGTTCTCGCACGTTCGTTTGAACCGCTGACAAAGACGATTGTCCGGAGTATCGAAGCGGCCGGCATCAGTTCCGTCCGCGTCATCGACACCAGTGTGGACGACGGGGCCATTATTCGCTGCCTCAAGAAGGACCCGACGCGGAACGAAGAGGAAGCCCTCAAAGATATTTACAAGCGTCTCCGCCCAGGTGAGCCGCCGACGGTGGCCAACGCGCGTGCCTTGCTCAAGCGGCTCTTCATGGATCCGAAGCGCTACGATCTCGGACGGGTTGGGCGTTACAAGATCAATCAGAAGCTCAACCTCGGGACGGATCTCGAAGCCCGTACGGTCAACGTCGAAGATGTCGTTGAAGCAACAAAGTACCTGGTTCGCCTGAAAAGGGGAGAAGGCATCAAGGATGACATCGATCACCTTGGCAGCCGCCGTGTTCGGACGGTTGGGGAGTTGCTCATGAACCAGTGCCGCGTTGGCCTGGCGCGGACCGAGCGTCTCGTGAAGGAGCGCATGACCCTCTATGATCAGAGTGTCGACTCGATCACGCCACAGAAGCTGATCAACCCGAAGGCGCTGAGCACGGTGATTCGCGACTTTTTTGCTCGCAGCCAGCTGAGCCAGTTCATGGACCAGATCAACCCGCTGGCGGAAGTGACGCACAAGCGTCGGCTTTCGGCCCTCGGGCCGGGCGGACTGAACCGGGAGCGCGCTGGTTTTGAGGTGCGGGACGTTCACCCGAGCCACTACGGCCGGATTTGTCCGATTGAAACGCCGGAAGGTCCGAATATCGGACTGATCAACAGCCTTTCCATCTACTCCCGCGTCAACGAGTTCGGCTTTATTGAGACGCCTTATCGGATCGTGAAGGAAGGCAGTGTCAGCGATGAGGTCGTCTACATGAACGCCGATCAGGAAGAGGGGAAGACGATCGCGCAGGCCAATTCGAAGATCGATGGTGGAAAACTCATCGGTCGCGTCACCGCGCGACGGGGCGATGACTTTGTTGAGATCGATCCGACCGAGGTGGATTTCATGGACGTTTCGCCGAAGCAGGTTGTTTCGGTCGCGGCCGGCCTGATTCCTTTTCTCGAGCATGACGACGCCAACCGCGCCCTGATGGGTTCGAATATGCAACGCCAGGGTGTGCCACTCCTTGAGACGGAAGCTCCGTTTGTTGGAACGGGTATTGAAGGGCGCGTCGCGCGTGACTCGAAAACGGTGACCGTGGCTGGGGCTGACGGTATCGTGGCCTCGGTCGATTCCCGCCGAATCATTGTGACAGAGGACGGCGAGATCTCCACCCGCGTCCTGAAGAAGCCAAAGTCAGATCCAAAGAACGGCATCCATGTCTACGAGCTGCGCAAGTTCCTCCGTTCGAATGCGGGGACCTGCTTCAATCAGAAGCCGATTGTCGCCCGCGGACAAAAGGTGAAGGAAGGTGACATCATTGCGGACGGTGCCTCCACCGATAAGGGCGAGATCGCTATCGGTCGCAATGTGCTCGTGGCTTACATGCCGTGGAACGGCTACAACTTTGAGGACGCCATCCTCATCAGCGAGCGCCTCCTGCGGGATGACGTCTACACCTCGATTCATATCGAAGAGTTTGAAGTGACGGCGCGGGATACCAAGCTGGGTCCTGAAGAGATCACGCGGGATATCCCGAACGTCGGTGAGGAAGCCCTTCGCAATCTCAGCCACGACGGCGTCATCCGCGTTGGTGCCGAAGTCAAACCCGGGGATATCCTCGTCGGGAAGATCACACCAAAATCGGAGACCGAACTCGCTCCGGAAGAGAAGCTCCTGCGCGCCATCTTTGGTGAAAAGGCAGCGGACGTGAAGGACACATCCCTGCTCGTCCCATCCGGCACCTATGGCATCGTCATGGAGGTCAAGGTGTCGAGCCGTGTCGAGGGCGAGAGCGAGAAGCTTTCTGCGTCCGACAAGCGCCGTCAGGTCAAGAAGATCAACGAAGAGTACCGGACCCAGGCGGACAAGCTCCGCGAGGCACTCACAGAGAGCCTCTCCAATATTCTCCTCGGGGAGAAGATCCCCCTTGATGTGGTCAACAGCGAAAGCGGGGAGACCATTATCCCGGCGAACCGAAAGATCACCAAGACGCTTCTGCGCCGCTTGGCGGCTGTCTACAAGACGATCGAGATCGATCCTTCTCCCGTGCGTATCAAGATCATGGAGATCATCGAGAGCTATAAGAGCAAGTTCGATGAACTCGATCAGGATCAAGAGCGCAAGATCGAGTCCGTTGAGTCCGGCGACGATGTCGAACAGGGGACGATCAAGAACGTCAAGGTTTACATCGCCACCAAGCGGAAGATCCAAGTCGGTGACAAGATGGCGGGCCGCCACGGAAACAAGGGCGTTATTGCCAAGATTGTTCCAGTGGAAGACATGCCTCACCTCGCCGATGGCACTTCCATTGATATCTGCCTGAATCCGCTCGGGGTTCCGAGCCGAATGAACGTCGGGCAGGTGCTTGAGTGTCACCTTGGGTTCGCCTGCAAGAAGCTGGGCATCAAGATCGCCACACCGGTCTTCGATGGAATCGAAGAGCCACAGGTCAAGGAGTACCTGAAGGAAGCCGGCCTTCCGCTTTCGGGTAAGAGCGTCCTCTTCGATGGCCGGACCGGGCGCCAGCTCGATCAGGAAGTCGTCGTCGGCTACACCTACATGCTTAAGCTCAACCACCTTGTGGCAGACAAGATCCACGCCCGTGCGGTCGGTCCTTACAGTCTCATCACCCAGCAACCGCTCGGGGGTAAGGCACAGTATGGTGGCCAGCGCTTCGGGGAGATGGAGGTCTGGGCACTCGAAGCCTATGGTGCCGCTTATACCCTGCAGGAGTTACTCACGGTCAAGTCTGACGACGTTCAGGGCCGCACCCGCATCTACGAACAGTTGGTCAAGGGCGACAACAGCCTTCAGGCCGGCACGCCGCAGTCCTTCAACGTTTTGATGAAGGAAATGCAGAGTCTCTGCCTCGACATTCGCTTGGGCGATCAGGATCCCCTCGCTTCCGCCTTCGCCAATTAATTCACCCCCCTTCAATCGGATACCGCACCATGAGTGAAGAAGTGCAAACACGCGAAATTCGCGACGTCCTTGGTTTCGAGAAAGACCAATCATTTGATCAGGTTTCCATTACGGTTGCCTCGCCCGACACGATCCGTTCGTGGTCCCGGGGTGAGGTAAAGAATCCGGAAACGATCAACTACCGCACATTCAAGCCGGAACCCGGGGGCCTTTTCTGCCAACGGATCTTCGGTCCGGTACGGGATTACGAGTGTGCTTGCGGCAAGTATAAGCGCATCAAGTACAAGGGTGTTATCTGTGACCGTTGTGGCGTCGAGGTGACCGTGAGTCGCGTTCGTCGGGAGCGCATGGGCCACATCGAGTTGGCCGTTCCCTGCACCCACATTTGGTTCCTCAAAAGCATGCCGAGCCGCCTTGGGCTCTTGCTCGACATGACGGCACGGAACCTTGAGCGGATCATTTATTACGAGAACTATATCGTAACCGATCCCGGCAAGACGCCACTCGAGGAGAAGCAACTGCTGACCGAGCAGGAGTACCAGGCCGCTCTCGATGAATACGGCGACGATTCCTTCGAGGCGGGTATGGGGGCAGGGGCCATCCGCGAGGTCCTCGAGCGCATGGACATGCAGTCCGTTGTCGACGAACTGCACGAGCAGATGCAGAACACCCGCTCGAAGCAGATCAAGAAGAAGCTCTCGAAGCGCTTGAAAGTGATTCAGGGCTTTATCCATTCCGAATCACGTCCGGAGTGGATGGTTCTCGAGGTCCTGCCGGTCATCCCGCCCGACCTTCGCCCGCTTGTTCCGCTCGAAGGCGGCCGCTTTGCCACATCCGATCTGAACGACCTTTACCGCCGGGTTATCAACCGCAACAACCGGTTGAAGAACCTTCTGATGCTGAAGACGCCCGACGTCATCATCCACAATGAAAAGCGGATGCTGCAGGAAGCCGTCGACGCGCTCTTTGACAACGGGCGTCATGGTCGTGCCGTCACGGGAGCGGGCAACCGTCCTTTGAAGTCGCTCAGCGACATGCTCAAGGGCAAGCAGGGCCGGTTTCGCCAGAACCTTCTCGGGAAGCGCGTGGATTACTCCGGCCGTTCCGTCATCGTGATCGGGCCGGAGCTCAAGTTGCATCAGTGCGGTCTTCCAAAGAAGATGGCGCTGATTCTGTTTGAGCCATTCATCATCCGCCGGCTGAAGGAGTTGGGCTTTGTGCACACCGTTCGGGGTGCACGCAAGATGATCGAGAAGCGTTCGCCCGAAGTCTGGGATATTCTGGAAGAAGTGACGAAAGGGCATCCGGTTCTGCTGAACCGTGCGCCGACCTTGCACCGCCTCTCCATCCAGGCCTTCGAGCCCACGCTTATTGAAGGGGACGCCATCCGATTGCATCCGCTGGTCTGCGCCGCTTATAACGCGGACTTCGACGGTGACCAGATGGCCGTTCACGTGCCGCTTTCGCTCGAGGCGATCCTCGAAGCCAAGCTGCTCATGATGAGCACAAACAACATCTTTTCGCCGTCCAGTGGCGAGCCGATCCTCACCCCTTCGCAGGACATTGTCCTCGGATCTTACTACCTCACGATCGAGCCGCGTTCGGAACCTGCCGAAGGGCAGTACATTCCCCTCTTTGGCTCCTTTGAGGAAGTCCTTCTGGCGGAAGCCGATGGCGCCGTTCGCCGCCACCAGTGGATCCGGATTGCGAATCCCGACTATCAGCGGGACACGGTCTACGGAAAGCGCAACGAGAAGATGCTCGTGACGACCCCGGGGCGTGTGATCTTCAGTGGTATCTGGCCCGAGAGCCTCGGGTTCATCAACTTCCCGGTGGCGAAGAAGAAGTTGGGCGAACTGATTAACAGCACCTACCGTACGGCCGGTCGCGAAGCATCCATCGAGATGCTCGACAACCTCAAGGAGCTCGGCTTCACCATTGCGACCTCCGCCGGCATCTCGATCGGGATGGAAGACATGATCATTCCTCCCGAAAAGAAGGAGATCGTGCAGCGTGCCCGCGAACGGATCAACGAGGTCATGGCGCAATACCGAAAGGGTATTATCACCGGCGGCGAGCGTTACAACAAGACGATCGATATCTGGACGCAGGCGACGGACGAGATCGCAGCGGCCGTGTTCCGCCAGTTGGACTACAACAACGGCAAGGAAGAAGTGAACCCGGTCTTCCTCATGATGGATTCCGGAGCCCGTGGTAACAAGCAACAGGTTCGCCAGTTGTGTGGAACCCGTGGCCTCATGGCCAAGCCTTCCG
>CAYOIB010000097.1:0-6989 GCA_964403935.1 uncultured Puniceicoccaceae bacterium
ATACCTATGTAACACTCAGGAATCAAGAATACGTGGACTGACCCCTTGATCAGCCGACTTGATCAGCCCCCGGTGTTCGGTGATGCTGATGAGATCTCCCCTTCCGGCCCCCTTGGGCACCTCGACGAGGAATCCGTGGCGGGCCTCCGTCGGCACGAAGCCGAGACCAATGGCCTTGCGGGCGGCCATGGTTCACTGCGCGACCTTCGAGAGGTCGAAGGGGATGTTCGAGGCCCTCAACCAGTCCAGAAGAGCCTAGCCGGTGGGGAAGCGGAGGTTGCCCACGCTCATCCGAAGGCTACCGGCACCGACGATCTCCTGGAGCTTTTCGGCGATGCTCTTGATCGCGTCGGCGCCGTAGCCGGCCTCAAGAGCGCCGGAATATTCCAGATTCTGGGCACCCTCGCTGCTTTCCGCGGTGAGGCCGATGTCGAAGGCGAGAACGCTCCCCGCCGTATCGAGCCGACCGATGAAGTCCCAGACGGCTTCGGGATCGTCCAGCTTGGTTGTCTGGGTCCAGGTCGCCGGAATGGCAGGATTCAACGAGTGGGACTCCTCTCCCCGCTGCGGAATGGAAATGCGCAGTGTCTCGGAGTTGATCTCGTAGGCGGGAGCGATGGCCATGGCGCAAACCACCCGGCAGCCTTCGGGGATCCGGACCGGACCGTCGTAGGTGGCGGCCCCGGAGCCGGTCGGGGACGAGCCATCGGTGGTGTAACGGATCGACACGCCGTTGGTCTTCGGCAGGGCGGCCAGCTCCACCTCGAAATAGTCGCCGCGGTCGTGAAGCTGGTATTTCAAGCGCAGGCGAGCGGTCCATTCCCTGGCCAGGCTGACCCGACTCGCCTCCTCGGGATCGAAGGCGAGGAAGCGGTAGCGCAAGCCGATCGCCTCGAACCGCGCCGGGGTCGGCACGGCGCTGGATGAAGGCGTCGGGTCGGAGTCGCCCGGCTCGAACACGACGCAGGGGGCGTGCAGAGGCTCGATTTTTAGGTAGGTCTGCCCCAGCTGAGAGGGTCCGGTCCCCGCGCACCCGCATCGGGGCGGGCCTGGCGACCGGTTTGAACTTGCCGCACACGACGAAAAGTGGATGAATCGGCACGCGGGTTGGGTTTGTTTTTACTCGTAACCCGGTCATTCCGGCCATCCAATCCGCCCCTTTTCAAGCCCCGCCAAAATTCACCCAAGCCACCAACGATCAACACCCTCAACCAACCGCCGCACAGCGGTTTCGTTCAATAAGCGGATGCAGGCAACCGGCGGAACGCCGGTTGCCTGCATCCTTGACGTTGGGCCAAAAAATGAAAATTAAACAAGCGAACCTTGAAGATTTAGAACCAGTAACAAGCCTATTTGATGCCTATCGTGTTTTCTACGGACAGACATCTGATTTGGCATTGGCCAGAGACTTTATTGCTGAGCGAATGAGCAAGGAACAGTCGGTGGTATTTCTCGCGTCCGATTCAGATGGTGTGCCTTAGGTTTTGCACAAATCTTCCCATCATTTACATCTGTTGGCTTAGCGAGGACATACATCCTTAACGACCTCTATGTCGTCTCGTCGGCTAGAAGAAGAGGCATCGCATCACTCTTACTAGAGGAGGTAGCGAGATACGGACAGTCCGTTGGAGCACTTCGATTACAGCTTTGCACGGCTAACACAAACGTCGAAGCTAAGGCTTTATACGAAGCGAGGGGATGGCAACTTAATGTGGATTTTGACTACTACTCATTCACATTGTAAATCCAGAATGCAGAACCAGTCGACGCATGCAATGAGGATTCCGCTACGCTCCATCCTCATTGCATAGGCTCGCGTTCTCCAGGAAAATTAGAATTTATGAAAGAAGGATTTGAACCGATTTCAGTGGAGGATTACATCAGGAAGCACCTCGAAAGGAATCCGAAGGATTCCCGAAAAGAAGTGGAGTCAGCGATTCGGGATGCTTTGGCATCGTATAAAACCGGTGAGCGCTGCAAGTGCGGGAATCCGATTTGGGTCATTGGATCGGCCTTTTCGGGAAACGCTTGTTTCACATGTATTACGGGGGAAGCCAAGCCCGATGAGGATTATGAAATCGACGAGGCTCTCCAGTAACGGAAAGGATCGGAGAACCAGGCACAAAAGGAATGCGTTTTAGCCCGCGCCGCAATTCGCATGAGATCCCGGGTTTTCGAGAGCCACTGGTCGCATGCCTCCATTTGACGTTCGCGGGAAATAAATTGAAGAAATTCGAAATCCGAACATCTTGGAGAATATGCCAACACTCGAAGAAGAGATACTCAAATTGCCCAAGCTGCAGAAGATCAGTCTTATGGAGAAGCTTTGGACCGATTTATCCCAAGCGAACGATCAGTTTGGGTCGCCTGCCTGGCATTCACTTGAACTGGAGGAGACGGAGCGCCGCGTTGAAGAAGGAAAAGAGCATTTTGAAGACTGGAGTGAAGCTAAGCGAAGGCTGCGTGAGTCATGAGGCTTCGGATTCTGTCGGCCGCATCCCGGGACCTTCTCCGAGGAAAGCGGTTTTATGAGAAACAAGCCGAGGGCCTTGGAGACTATTTTCTGGACTCTCTCTCTTCTGACGTTGATTCGCTGATCGTTCACGCTGGGATTCACCGGAAATTCCGGGGGTACTTCTGTCTTCTCGCGAAACGCTTTCCGTATGCGGTTTATTATCGCATAGAATCTGAGGAGATTCGGATTTATCGGGTATTGGACTGCCGACAGGATCCATCGAAGAGCGTGCGGGGCTTACCGATCCGCGAACCAGACGAGGGCGAGAAGGAGTGACAACTGCCGCTGTCACGCCTCTTCACGTTCGGCAGAAAAGCAAAGCTGCTTCAAATGGATGGTCTCACACAATACTTCGGCGACGCCGATCTGGCTGATCTGCTGCACTCCGACAGCTTCAGTGGAGTCGTTTCCATCATCCACAACGGACAAGAAAAGCTGACTTTCACTTCAGGTTTATCGAATCGCGAGACAGGTCGGCATATTGATCGGAATACACGCTTCCCCACCGCATCGGTCAGCAAGATGTTCACCGCGATCTGCGTGGCTCGTTTGATTGAGAACGGGTTGTGTGGATTCGAGCAGCCAATTGGTGAGATTGTTCCCTCTCTTGAACCGCACTTCGATCCGGATGTGACTCTTAGCTCGCTTCTTTCGCACCGATCCGGCCTCGGCGACTACATTGACGACGAGGCCGCCCTGCCATTTGCCGGAATTGATTTATCCCGGTTGGATCGACTGGAGGATTTTTTGCCGCTTGTTGTCCGTGTGACGCGTCACAAGAGCAGGGAGTTCCGATATAGTTCGGCAGGCTACGTGTTGATCGGCCTTGCCATTGAGAGGATGACCGGGTTGCCGTTCCCAGAAGCGATTGCCCGCTGGGTCACGCTGCCTGCCGGGATGGTTTCCACAGGGTTTCCACGAATTGATGCGGCTTTGGATGATCTGGCCGTCGGCTATCTGGGTGATGGGTCTTCCAATCTCGGACATCTTCCGATCATGGGAGGCCCAGATGGGGGCATTGTGACCAACGTCGCCGACCTCTTGATTTTCTTTGACCGAATGAGAAACGGTTCTCTCGTCAGCCTGGAAATTTTGAATTTTCTCCTCCAGCCAATCAGCACGATCAACGAATGCCTGACTTACGGGCATGGATTTTATATTTCGAAAGCCCATGGTCAGACTTGGTATGGCCATACAGGGAGTGATCCGGGCTTGTCGGCCAGAGTGGCCTTTTCATGGCAGTCGAATTCTTCGGTTATCGTGCTTTGCAACCGCGACAGCTCGGCGTTTCCGGTTTTTCTCTCGGCAGAGGCTCGATTAAGTGCTGAAATCAAGGCTGAACAATAAAGGGTGCAGCGATAGGTGAGGAACGAACCTTCGACGGCACCCATGGTTGAACAAGCCCGCAGCGGTGGGGTTTGGGGCGGTTAGAACGCGCCTTATGCGTTTTGTGTTGGCCCTATTGAGACGAGCCGGTCGGAGGTGGTCCGCCGTCCGGATTGAGTTGAGGCTTGTGTGCGGTCTGCGGGGCTGTTTTTCGAGACGATTTGCGGCGAATCGACCGCGAGGCGGTGACGCGAATTATCTCAGCGGTGGAGGAACTCGCGACCAATCCTTACCCTTTCGGATGTCAGAAGCTGGCTGGAAGTGTTTCCGCGCCAGAATCAGGATCGGCCGATTATCGCTTGCTTTACGAGGTCTTTAACGAAGTTCTTGTCGTCGAGGTGGTGAAGGGCTGATTCGGTTGTCCTGTTTTTCTGATTGTGTGGATGGCGGAGATGGCGGGCAGCTTTATTTTGCCAGCCGATAAAAGGAGGGATCGCCGGGATTGCTGATGAAAATGGAATGGTTGTTGTCGATCATTTCGGGTTCCGTGTTCAGCGGAACCCAATCGGCGGGTGAGAGCGTGCTGGATTTTTCGAGAACAAATCCATCGACGCCGGAGGGCCAGGTGAGCAAGACGCCGTCATCGACTTGCTGGATGGAGAGAATGGAGGGGGGCAGATAGGTGACCCACATCGGATCGTCGAGGGCGATTGTTACCGGTTGCAGCGTTGGCGGGCCGGGTTCGGTGTAGCGGACGCCGGGTGTCGGGTTGTTCCCGGGGCCGCCGGGGTTGTAGAAGGGGAGGTAATCGCCGGTCGCGGGAATTTCGACGTGGGTGATCTGGCGCATCGCGGCCTCATCGCCTTTGAGAATAATGTCGATATAGTTGTCATGATCTTCCTGATACGCGAGATCATAGGGAGCGATCGGATGTCCCTCGGCGTCGACATCGGGCAAACCGAGTTCGGCCAGGCCGACGATTTCGATGGTTCCGCCTGATACGGTATACGGGATGTTGGTTTCGGACAGTAAAACGGTTGTGTCGCCATCCAGGACATGGAGGCGGAAATAGGTCTGAAAATCGGTGGGAAAGACCGAACTGACTCCGTCGGGGGAGAAGCCTCCGGTGGTGAGGATGCGCAACCGGTATTGGGCGTCAGCTCCGTAGAGGGTGCGTCCGTCATTTGGGAGTTGGGCATTAAACGCGGCGGGTCCACCCTCGCCAGCGGTGCTCATGTGGTTGAGTTTTGCTCCGGCAAGGGTCGGGCCACCGCCTGGAACATAAGGATGGCCGCTGGCTTTTTCGAGCCCGACTGCGCTGACGGGGCCGTTTGGGCCGACGAGCATCAGGGGGGTGTCGTCAGCGACGATGACGGTTTTCACGATATAGACCGCGTCCGGATCCGAAGGCGGCAGACGATTCCCGAATTCGCCGAAGACAACGACGGTGTTGCGCTCGTTGTATTTAAAATTTGGAAAAATGGAGGCGACTTGGGGGTGGAGAAGGGTACCGTCGTTGAGATGGATTTCAAAATCGGTCGGATCGACGGTGCTCGGGAGCACGGGCCAACTGAAGACAATCGGCATGGCATCGGCGTTGTGAACCGGATACCCGTAGGTGGCAGCCGTGCTTGGAACCGACGCGGCGGAGGTGAATGCACGGGTGGGGGCACGTTCGGCCATTTCGGGAGGAAGATCCATCCAGGTTCCGCCCGCTGCGATCACGCCTGTTTTGTTCAGCGGGAGGATGCCGATGTTTCCTTCAAAGGCGTAGTTGGCGGCGAGGATTTCGGGCGTATCGCGCCAGAGGTCCGCTTCGATGAGAATGTCCTGTTTAAGGCTCAGATAGGTGGCCGTCGGGAAGGGTCCGTCCAGACCTGGATCGGGAATTTCGGCGGAAGCGGGAAGATTGCCAGCGACAAAAAGCGAGAGGATCAGGATCGGTGTTTTCAAGGTTACGGGTAATTTCATAGGTGTTTGGGCCTAGGTTTGGGGTTTGAATAAGGTTTTTCAACCATGAACCGGAAGCTGGGCCCCCGTTTTGCCTCCCTTAAGTTGCTCATTTCGATCGCGGGTTCAGTTATTCCCACGTCATCAACCACCGCTGACCGTGTGAATGATGCACAATCGAGCGACCTTTGGGCAACCTTCACCAATCCAGGATGCTTTCATGAAAATCGCAGAAGAACCGTATTTTTTTGCTTCGTTTTCATATCTGGGTTGTCCTTCGGCATTCTTCCATGCTCTTTCGTTTATTTTTGAGAGTTTATTCTTCGATGAGGGCGGCTCTGCTGGCCCCGCCTCGGGTCAGGTGGCGGGTGTATTTGATTCCGCTTCTGGTGGGGATCGGATTTGCCTGTCTGCAGGTCGATAAGAGTTTGATTCTTGAGAATCACAATGAGACGGGCGGGAAGTATTCAGACGATGCCCTGCAGCACGTTGTCGGGCTGAACTACTTCGTGCAGGATGCGTGGCGTTTTCCACTGCTGGATGTTCCGGCGCTGGGGTTCATGGAAAACGGGAGCAACGTTATCTATACGGACAGCCTGCCTCTTCTGGCATTGCCGGCGAAAGCCTTGTGGAGGGAGAACTCGGTACTGCCAGACTACTTTGGGTCTTGGTTGTTCCTGTGCTTTGTTCTTCAGCCCTTGGCGTTCTGCTGGTTGCTTCAGCGTGTCATGCCGCTGACCGCCTGGACAGCGCTGTGCGGCAGTATCCTGAGCCTGTGCATGCCCGCGTTGCTCGTGCGCTGGCCGCATATCAATTTATGTAGTCATTTTCTGATACTGTTGAGTATCGGAGCTTATTTGGACGGGCGACGGAATCCGCATCGGGGCACGGTAATATTAGGAATGCTGACCGTTGCAGGTCTTTTTGTGCACGCCTATATCGCGGCTATGACGCTTGGATTTCTGGCGGTTCATCTTGCCCAGGGTTGGCAGGACGGGAGGATCGGGCTTCGCCGCTGCGTCATAGAGGGGCTGGGGATCGCAGTGGGCCTTCTGATTCTGGCGGTATGTCTGGGTTATTGGTCGATGGGTCGGGAAAGCGAAGTTGCCTCGGGGTATGGCTATTTTTCGATGAACCTGCTCGCGCCCTTTTGGCCGCAGGCCAGCGGTCTATTGCCCTGGCTTCCGCCTGCCCCCGA
>CAYOIB010000097.1:7089-9099 GCA_964403935.1 uncultured Puniceicoccaceae bacterium
CGCCCTTTTGGCCGCAGGCCAGCGGTCTATTGCCCTGGCTTCCGCCTGCCCCCGATGCGACGGGAGGTCAGTATGAAGGAATGAATTACCTCGGAGCCGGTTTGTTGATTGGGCTGATGCTGGTTTTGATCTTTCGGCTGTCTGCGATCCGTACGCGGATTTGGCGGCATCCCTGGCTCGCGGCCTACATGATCTTCTTAGGTGGATTCGCATTATCCAACGTAATCTTTATCGGAGACAAGCAACTGCTGGAGCTTCCGAATCCCTTCGATACACTCTTCTCACAATTCCGCTCCTCGGGTCGGATGTTTTGGCCCGTCAGCTATATTGTGGCGGCTCTGGTTGTGATTGAACTGGCGCGGTCGACGGGGGGGCGGCGGTGGGCCCTGCCCGCGCTCGTGCTCTTGCAGGTTGTCGATATCCTGCCCTACGTGGGGGCTCCGACGGGGGCACCCCGCTTTTATGGAACGTGGGTCGCTGAATCTGAAGACGCCTTGGATGTGTGGGCGGATCTCATCGGCAAGCACGATCGCCTCTACCTTCTGCCAGGTTATTTTGGCCTGCCGAAGGAGGACCTGCCCGCTTCGCAGGTGCTTCAATACCTTGCATCGCAGCAGAATATCCCGGTCAGTTCGGCTTACGTCGGACGGCGCTTTACGGAGGTGCCGTCCATGGACGTGGACGCTCGGGTATTGCAGGGGCCGGTTGATCGTTCGGCGTTGTATGTGGCGATTCCTCCCACCGTGGGGGAGGCAGACCTCTTTTCGCTCATGGGGGGGGCGTGAGGCACCTTCATGGATTGCTTTTCGCTTCGAGTAAGACTGATGATGGCAGCAATGGGTCTGAGGGACCTGTGCTTCCGGGGGAGCGGATCGACTTGCCTCTTTTGGTTCCGGACAGGCGCTACCACATGGGCGATTTGGCGATGCTTGGGTCCCACCTCTTCGGTGGGGTAGGGCCTGGACCGGATTATATCTGGACGGATTCTCGCCGCGCTGGGGTCATCGGGTGCTTGCCCGACGCTGAAGAGGGTGCCTTTTGGCACTTCCGGCTTTCTGCGGTCACCTTCATGCCCCCTACGGTTAGCCACCGTGTCTTGGGGTTTCGTGTTAATGGCACCCCCGTTGGGAGTCGCCGCTTAAGTGCGACGGAGGCCGACCTTTCCGAACATTCGGTTCTGATTCCAGTCGGGATTGTTCCGGCAGACCGAATCATACGCTTGGAATGGGGTTTTGAAGATACCCTCTCGCCCCGCATGGCTGGCTTGAGTGAAGACCCGCGCTACCTTGGTTTTGGCCTTCAAGGGTTCACTGTTTCCCTGATGCATCCGCCCCGGAAGCCTTACATGCGGTCTCTGAGCATTGGCGAGGATCCACTGCCGCTTGAGGTTCTTCATCTCCACGGGTTTTCCGCTGCGGAGGGCTGGGGGCGGTGGACGGATGGGGAGGTGGCGGAAGTGGGGATGGTCGTTGATCCCACCGCCCGGCAGATCTCAATCACGCTCGAGGCCGAGGCCTTTCTGACTGAAGCAAAGCCGGGGCAGACTGCTGTTTTGAGCATTAATGGGCAGGAACGGATGCGGGTGGCCTTTACCCCAGAGGATCGGATTCAGGTGGTCGAGCTTGAAGTGAATGCCGACGACATTCCGGAAGACGGCACCCTTCTTTTGCAGATGACGATTGGCGATCCCCGGTCACCGGAGGCGATGGGGCTTTCTTCCGATGCGCGCAGGCTTGGCCTTGCTGTCAGGAGGCTTGAGCTGGACGTGCGCTGAATCTGCATGGGGGAGGTCCTGGGGCTTCAGGCTCTTCCGCCCGACCCGTTCGCCAAGGGTTCCGGTGTCTCGGGTTCCATGGCCGCGAGGAGTTCATCGACCTTTACTGTGGCAATGCTGGAAGCGTAGTCGGACATGGCATACGGGATGACCAGCAGGTCGTGATGAAGCATGGCCCCGCAGCTGTAGACGACGTTGGGAACATAGCCCTCACGTTCGTTTTCGTTGGGTTGGAT
>CAYOIB010000098.1:0-8407 GCA_964403935.1 uncultured Puniceicoccaceae bacterium
ACACGATGAAACGCATTCACTGGATCCTCATTGCCCTGCTACTTCTGGGGACGCAACTGCTCCAGTGGTTCGGACCTGCGCATCCTTATCCCGCAGCCTGGGACCGCGTCCCCATGTTCTATGCAGGCATTGGGCTCGTGGGGGGATTAACCGTGATCTGGATTGCAAAGGGTCTGCTCGTGCGACTGGTCGAAAAACCGGAGGATTATTATGACGGGGATCGCTGATTTGCCACCCGCCCTTTTGCTGATCGCAGCAGCTGCACTCATTCCGGTGTTGCCGCGCCTTGCCCGCGCGTTCGTTACGGTTGGTGTACCTCTTGTGGCCCTCGGGCTCTTGCTGGGATTCGAGCATGGGGAGCGCTTCACCGTATCGTTTGCCGGCTTCGATCTGATTCTGCTTCAGGTCGGATCCACCAACTTCGTCTTTGGCATCATTTTCCTGCTGATCTCGGCCGTTGCCTCGCTTTACGCCTGGCATATTCGCGATACCAGTCAGCAAGTAGCGGCCTTGCTCTATAGCGCCGGTGCGCTCGGCGTCACGTTTGCCGGAGATTTCTTCTCGCTCCTGATTTTCTGGGAGCTGATGGCGGTTGCTTCTTCGTGGCTCGTATTTGCGCGGCGCATGCCGGAATCGACCCGGGCAGGGCTGCGCTACCTGATGTTTCACTTTGTCGGCGGTTCGATCCTTTTCGGGGGCATCATCCTTCACTATGCCGAGACGGGCAGCCTCCTGCTTCAACCGTTGAGCATAGACGCCGGGTGGTCCGCCTGGCTGATTCTTATCGGCGTCGCGGTTAACATCGCTCTGCCTCCGCTCCATGCATGGCTGCCCGATGCTTACCCAAAGGCCACCGTGACGGGAGCAATTTTCATGAGCGCGCTGACGACCAAATCGGCGGTTTATGTACTCGTGGTACTTTTTGCGGGCTGGGAATTTCTTGCCTACTGGGGCGTCGCAATGGCGCTCTATGGGGCGATCTACGCTTTTATTTGCAACGACATCCGTCAGATTCTTGCCTACCATATCGTCAGTCAGGTTGGTTTCATGGTCGCTGGGGTGGGGATAGGGACCGAGTTCGCGATCAACGGGACGATCGCCCACGCCTACAGCCACATTCTCTACAAGGCCCTGCTCTTCATGGCTGCGGGAGCCATCCTTCATGCGACCGGCACGAGCAAACTGACGGAGCTGGGGAATCTGCGCCGACATCTGCCTGGAGTGGCTGTCCTTTTCATGATCGGGGCTTTCTCGATCTCAGGGGTACCGCTCTGGAACGGCTTTATAAGCAAATCGATTATCATTTCGGCGGCCAGCTACGACCACTACACCTTCGTGATGTTTGGGCTCTTTCTCGCCTCGGTTGGTACCTTTCTCAGCCTTGGCCTGAAGATTCCGTATTTCGCTTTCTTTGGCGAAGATCGCCAACTGCCGATCAACCGGATCCCGTCGACGATGTATGCCGCGATGGGTCTCCTTGCCTTCCTCTGCACACTTTATGGGGTCTGGCCGGACCTGCTTTACCGGATTCTGCCCTACGAGCGACCCTACTTCCCGTTCACAGCCTATCACTTTATCGAGACGACGCAGCTCCTGACGCTGACATTTATCGCCTTCTGGTTGCTGCGGCGGAAGGCGAAGCCGACGAACAGCCTCAACCTCGACACCGACTGGTTCTACCGTCGATCGGCCCCTTATGTGATGCGTTTTGTGGTTGTACCGGTCAATGTCGTCTTTGAGTTTGCCGAACGGCTTCGGCATCAGGTGGTCGAAGGTGTCATTCGCGGATTCGCCAATCCCCATCAGTGGTTCAAGCCCTTCCGCAAAGATGAAGCAGGTTTCGACCCGGACCGTGAACGCGCCCCCATTGGTGCCAGCATCGGCTTTATCATGGGCCTCATCATCGTCCTCTCATTCCTTGTTACCTTCTGGTAAGCTCTCCCTTGGCGAGCTCAATGAAAGTCATGTGAGCTTGCGGCGGAAAGCGGGATGGTTAGCCCCGGAAGTCGCAGAGGGAAACGACCGTCCTTCCCTCAGTCTGGATTTCGGGCGATCCAGAAGCGACATTCATCGGCGAAGTCGCAGACGTTACCCGGCTCGATGGCGATTTTTGAGCGCATGGCATCGGAGTCGCATTTCCAACCGGCGGCCTTGAGGTCATCGCGCACTTCGTTGGGTGCTGGTACGTGCACGTAGAGGCGCCCGTGTTCAGAGTCCTCGTAGCGATCGCCGAATTCGAGGAGGGACCGATCCTGTTTCCCTGCGTCCCAGCGCGCTGCCTCCGCCTTCCACATTCGACGGTGCGCTGGCAGCTGTCGGTCGTGGGTGGTAAAGACAAAAAGGCCACCGGGCTTCACCACGCGACGAATCCCGGTTAAAGCAAGCCGTCGCTGGTCGCGCCCGGGTATCTGCATCAATCCATTGAAGCCGAAGATGGCACCGTCGAAGGAGGCTTCGCCCAAATTCAAGGCACAGGCGTCCATTACTTGAAAGGTCGCCTCGTATTGGAGGATCTTTCCGAGGCGTTGAGCCCGCTTGATCATCGCGCCCGAGAGGTCGACCCCATGGATCCGGGTGTAACCCAGGGCACAGAGGCCGAGAGCGATGCGCCCGGTTCCGGTCCCCACATCCAGCAGGCGGTCTGTTGGCTGAAAGGCCTCCTTAAAGAGAATTTCCTCGGATTTCCAGAGCCCGATATGTGTCGTGGCGTGAGCGTAGGAATCCACCACTCGGCTGTGGTTGTAGTAATCTCGAACGACCGCCTTGTCCATGGCCCGATCCTCCCATGCCCGTGCGCCCGCGCAAGCTGTTTTGCCGGATCGACCGAAGGAGCCGGCGATTCGGTGGTCGAAGAAGCATTTTTCCGGGAAAGATAGGAAAATGCTTGCCAGGGTGACCCCCTTCCCTCTGTTTCCTCTACCTTTCGGAAGTGAGCCGGACTAGCTCAATTGGTAGAGCAGCAGACTCTTAATCTGTTGGTTCTGGGTTCGAGTCCCAGGTCCGGTACCAATTCAATTTTCCAGTCACAGCCAGCTTAGCTCAGTTGGTAGAGCAACTGATTTGTAATCAGTAGGTCGTCGGTTCGAATCCGTCAGCTGGCTCCATCTTTATCAACAACTTACAGAACTCGCAAGGAACCGCGGGAAAATTGCTTGCCAAAAACTTGCCACTTTTCACGCCCCACCCGCGCACAAAAAAAACCGCCGGTGTCGACGAGGCCAAAGGGGGCAGGGGATGGGAGAGGCCCTTGGAGACGATTCCCTTTCCTCGGCGCTCTTGCAGGACCCATTCCCATGATGTTTAGGCTTTTTGAGTTTCCGAGAATGGGCACATTTAGCTCGTTGGAGGAAGGACTCAAAAAACTTTCCAGAGGGAACACTTTGGAAACCGGCTTCAACCTGAGCTCGTCGAGCAGCGATCCGCTGAAGCTTCCTTTACCTATCGAACAGTTGACAGAGCCCGGCCTACGGCCAGTGAGCCATCTCTACAAAGCTGATAGAAGCCATGATCGCAAAAAACTATATCGCTATTGATATCGCCAAAGAAAGCCTCGCTGTCTGCTCCGACACCCTCTCGGAAACCTTCCCTTACCCTGCCATGCGGGAAGTTCCTTGTCCACCTTTGTGGACCTTTCGTGCCATCCATGAGCAGTGTGCATCCTGGTGCCGTGCAAGCGTTGGATAAAGCGTGCCGGGGCACGGGTTAGGCGAGGGCCGTCGTTTGTCTGTTCGCGAAGTGCGAAATTACTTTTTTTCCGCATGCACCTCGTATGGGCTCAGTCGCTGGGAGTCCGTTTGGCTATGTTCAGGCGGTTAACTTGAAGGATCGTCTGATCGATCAAGAAGCCCTGAAAACTCGGGATGGCGCTTCAGGTAGGCGTCGGTATAGCTGCATTCGGAGGCGATGTGCCATCCAGCAGCGGCGGCGTGTTGGAGGGCAAAGCGGGTGATGCTCGCAGCCATGTTTTGTCCCCGCAGGGATGCGGGGACATAGGTATGGGTAAAGGTCACCCGTCCGGGTTCGGTCACACGATATTCGAGGATCGCCCCCGCTGCGTTAGAAAAGCAGTTGCGCTCTGGATAATGAGTGATCTCGAGGTGGGTTGGCTTCATTGGTTTCCAGGCATCCTCCTCACATGAAGCGGTGGGGTGAGTGCCTGACCTTATGTAGTTTGATGGAAGTCTTTTCCTTCGCGAGTCGCGGCGACGTAATTCTTACGGATGGCGAAGTCACCAAAGCGTTCACCGTCGATGCGATTCTTGGCATAATCCTCAAAAATGGGTCGAAGAATCGAAACGATTTCGGTGTCCTTGACGTCGGCGCGATACAGTTTGTTCAGACGTTCACCGGTGAAGTTTGCGCCCAGGTAGAGATTGTAGGTACGAGGCCCCTTGCCGACGAGTCCGATCTCGGCGAGGAAGGGTCGGGCGCAGCCGTTGGGGCAGCCGGTCATGCGGATGACAATCTCGTCCTCACGGAGCCCGCATGCCTCTAGCGCGTCTTCGAGCTCTGTAACCAGGCTGGGAAGGTAGCGTTCGCTTTCAGCGAGGGCGAGGCCACAGGTCGGCAAGGCGACGCAGGCCATCGAATTCAGGCGCAAGGCGGAGAGGGTCTCGTGCGTGCCGATGTTGTGTTGACGGAGGATCTCGTCGATAACGGGCTTTTGCTCGGTCGGGACGCCTCCGATAATGAGGTTCTGATTTCCGGTCAGACGGAAGTCGCCCTGGTGAATTTTTGCGATCTCGCGCAGGCCGGTTTTGAGCTGGCAGTTGGCGGTGTCTTTCACCCGGCCGTTTTCGATGAAGAGTGTCAGGTGCTCTTTTCCATCGGTGCCGGTGACCCAGCCGTAGCGGTCGCCTCGGGTGGTGAAGACCACCTGGCGTGGTTCCTCAAGGGCGTAGCCGAGGCGCTTTTCGACCTCTGCGCGGTACCAGTCGATGCCATATTTATCGACCGTGTACTTGAGCCGTGCGTGGGCGCGGTCGACACGGTCTCCGTAGTCGCGTTGGACGGTGACAACTTTCTCGGCGACATCGATAACCTGATCCGGCGTGCAGAAGGCCATAACGTCGGCGGTGCGCGGGTAGGTCTCGACCTTTCCGTGCGTCATCCCCAGTCCACCACCGACGGTGACATTGTATCCGACGATTTTGTCGTTCTCGATAATGGCGATGAAGCCAAGATCATTTGCGTAGATATCGATGTCGTTGCTCGGGGGGACGGCGACGGCGATCTTGAACTTCCGGGGCAGGTAAGTTTTGCCGTAAATGGTTTCGACCTCTTGGCCGTTATCGAATTCTTCCACCCGTTCGCCATCGAGCCAGATTTCGTGGTAGGCCCGGGTCTTTGGCAGAAGGTGAAGTCCGATGGCGCGTGCAAGCCCGAGCGTCTCAGCGTGGTGCTTTGACTGGAACGGGTTCGGGTTGCACATGACGTTGCGGTTCACGTCGCCACAAGCGGCGATTGTGTCCAGCAGGGAGTCGTTGACGGCCCGCAAAGCCGCCTTGAGGTTGCTTTTGATGATCCCGTGGAATTGGAAGGCCTGACGTGTTGTCAGGCGGAGGGTGCCATTGGCTCGCTCCTCGCAGATTTTGTCGAGCGCCAGCCATTGCTGGGGTGTGCAGACGCCACCGGGCACACGCACGCGGGCCATGAAAGAGTAGGCGGGTTCGAGTCGTTTCTTGCGCCGCTCCGCACGGATATCCCGATCATCCTGCTGGTAGATGCCGTGGAACTTGGTGAGCTGCGTCGTGTCTGCCGAAACCGCGCCAGTGGTCGCTTGAGTCAACTCTTCGGCAAGGTTGCCGCGCAAGTGGCGGCTGTTGTATTTGATCGTCTCGTTCTTGTGAAGTTTGGAGAGGTCGGTGGTGACGGGTGCGTTCATTTTGAAAAGGGTGTCGGGAGGTTTTAGTAGCAATCGCGCTGGTAGCGCTTTTCTTTGCTTAAGCGGGAGAGGTACTCGCGGGCGGCGTCTTCAGACATGGACCCTTCCTTCGCGATAATATCCTGAAGTGCTTGGTTAACGTCTTTGGCCATGCGCTGGGCATCGCCGCAGACATAGACGTGCGCCCCCTCTTCAATCCAGCGATAAAGTTCTTTGCTCTGTTCGTGGAGGCGGTGCTGGACATAGACTTTCTCTGGAGCATCGCGCGAGAAGGCGACGTCCATGCGGGTGAGGAGGCCGTCCTTCAAGTAGTCCAGCCACTCAAGCTGGTAGAGGAAGTCGTAGCTAAAATGTTGATCGCCAAAGAGAAGCCAGTTCTTTCCGGAGGCACCCGTTTCGGACCGTTCTTCAATGAACGAGCGGAAGGGGGCGATGCCGGTGCCGGGCCCGATCATGATGATCGGTCTTTGTGGATCTTCCGGCAGACGGAAGCGTGTGTTTGCATGGATGTAAACAGGCACTGTATCGCCAATATCGACGCGATCTGCCAGGTAGGTGGAGGCGACGCCTTTGCGGTCACGCCCATGGGTCTGATAGCGAACGGCCCCGACGGTCAGATGCACTTGGTCGGGATGCTTGCTCAGGCTCGACGAAATGGAATACAGGCGAGGCGGCTGAAGGCGGAGGAGTTTGGCCAGCTGCTGGGGTGTCAGGTTCTTTGCCGGGTGGTCCGTGAACAGGTCCACCACCTGGCGGCCTTCGCAATAGGTGCGCACCTTCCCCTCGTCTTCAGCGATGCGGGTGAGGTTTTCAATCCCGGTGAGGCGGGCATACTCTTCGACGACTTTCCGGCTGAGGGTCGTGCTGTCGAGTTCCTCAATCAAAATCTGTCGGAGGGACCCCGCGCTCCCATCCGCGCGATTGACATCCTCATTTCCGCTGAAGCCAGAGGCCTCAATCAACTGCTCAACCACTTCCGGGCAGTTGCGTGGCTTCACCCCGAGGGAATCGCCGGGGACGTAGGCAAGCCCCGAGCCTTCAAGTGAGAACTCAAGGTGGTAGGTTTCTTTGGCGGAACCCGTTCCGTTCAGATTGATCCGATCAAGTAACTCGGCCTGGAAGGGATTTGCCTTGCTCCAGTTTGACTCAACAGGCGGAGCCCCAAAATCGCCTGGGTAAACCAACGGTACTTCCGCGGCAGCGGGAGCCTCGGCGGTGTCGAGCACGTCCAGGACAGAGTCAAACCATTGGCGAAACCCTGGCTCGTAGTCGACGTCACAGTCAGCCCGGGGGACCAATCTGGAGGCACCGAGCGCTTCAAAGCGGGCGTCAAAATCCTTCCCCATCTTGCAGAACTCGGCGTAGCTGGTGTCACCCAGACCACACACCGCGAACTTTGTTCCGCTCAAGTTTGGGGTGCTGCCGTTCATGAACTTCTCATAGAACTCAACCGCTCGCTCCGGCGGATCACCTTCGCCCCAGGTGCTGATGATCACGAGCAAGTTCTCAATATCCTTCAAAGCCGAGGGTTCGATGTCGCCCATGTCCTTCAGCGCCACCTTGAAGCCCCGCTTCCCCAGTTCCTTGCGGGCTTCGTCGGCGAGGGCTTCAGAGTTCCCGGATTCCGTCCCATACAATACTGTCACAGGCACTTTCGCAGCCGGTTTCGCGGGGACAGCGGGTTGAGCAGCGCCGGGAGCCTGCGCTCCAGCAAACTGGCAGCCAGCAATGAATCCGCTAAACCACTGCATTTGCCCAGGGTTTATGGTCGACAGGAAACGGTTCAGCCATGCAGCCTGCTCTGGCGTGAACGGTGCGTTTTCTGGAATCGGTGTCATTCTGTGTCGGTTCGGGATGAAATGTGCAATCGGACCTTATGGACCAAGCGGACCCCGGAAAACAAGCCTGCCCTGAGGTTTAATCCAATTGATTCAACTTGGAAGGGCTCGCTCGATTTCTTGCGGGATTCAAAAGGGATAAGATTCAGTTGAAGACAGAAGAGTCGGGATTTCAATCAAATCTTATGTTCGGCACCAAGTTCACCTAAGAAAGCGCAGGGATCAATCTCTTTTTCAGATTTTGAGAGACTCTCTTCTGGGCTGTGGCAATGGCGGGCGCGTGAGGATTATCCATCGCAGCGCGGAGAGGTCCTTCCGCGTGCCCCTGGTTTAAATCAGGTTTTCAACCCAAGTTTCTCCCAGGACACCCTCTGTTATCATCGAGTTCTGCGGAGGCAGCGTTGAAAACAAGTGCTGCCCGCAGGAGTGAATTGATTGGTGTCACGCATTCGGGATGTGGCCCGGCTCGCCCAGAGGGTATAAGGAGAGGCTTGCATGGATGCCCGCAGCGACGGTTCCCCGGGCACGTTGGGCCGGGGCAGGGGCGACAAACAAGGTTGATGAGATTGGGCCAGCGGATCGATGTGGGGCAGGGGCCTCTTCAATCTTGCCATGACTAGGTGATCCTCCTCATTACTCCGATCCATACGGCTTATGATGTTTGGAGCTCTTTCTTTACCGCCTT